>NZ_AYYA01000028.1:0-117547 GCF_000511065.1 Psychrobacter sp. TB67 | reverse complement strand
GGTGTAATGGACAAAATTCATGCTAAAAAGTAGAAGGTAGTCGCTAATGGACATAATTCATGCTATTTGAGAGACTTTGACCCTAAAAAGTCTTTAATAAACCGCAACTTACGCTGCTCATTTAGACCATGATGACTGTGTAATTGTCGCTTGAGCTCGCTGAATAATCCTTCAAGAGAATTGGTGGTATTTGGTATATCTAAATGCTTATATTCTTGATAAATGAATAACCAATCACTATTGGTTCTGAGGCTACGATAAGCACTTCTAAGGCGCTTATGCGTGTACCACGTTCTACTGTTATCGTCATTGGTACTACGTTCATTGAGATAGGCTTCATGAGTCACATACCAGTGATCTAAGCGCTGTATGAACGCCTCTTTATCAAGCAGTTTTATTTCTAAAGTAAGTCGTCTAAGCTCGATACTTGCACTGTTCTTAGGTCGACGAGTGAGGTAGCGGGTCACTATTTGCACCTGATGAAACTGGCACATCTGGCAAGGGGTGCGGGTGAATAACGTACGCAGTCCTCGTCTACCATCACAGGTGATGCTTTGTATATCAACGCCTAACGATGCTAGATGATCAATTCCTTGTTTGTAGGCACTGTTGGTTTCATGACTGACTATCGCGTAGTAAAGAACGGCTTTAGTGGTATTGTCCATAAAAACCATTAAACCGAACTTACGACCGAAGTAAGTGGTGTCCATGATGATGTTAGCAGTATTCGGTCGCTTAACTTGATAGTCAATACTGACTGTGTCTAAGCGTCTTTGAATGGTTTTAAGACTACAGCTATACTTGTCAGCCAGTTGTTTGTAGGTCTGTTTGCCCTGAGTGTATTCCGTCCAAAGGGTTTGGTTATTGAGTCTTTTGCCACCTAAAAACTGCCGTCTGCAAGCTAGACATTGATACTGTTGTTTGCCTAGCTTGCGTCCGTTCTTTTTAGTGTGTTTATCACGACAAAAAGGGCAGTTTTTTGATTCATGGCTTTGATTCCTTGCAAATATAGACAGTATATAGCGTTAGACCCTACGCCAGCATGAATAATGTCCATTACACCGGTTTCGAGCTAAACTATCATACTTCAATAATTGTATTTTTTGGAAAAAAATGAACTCTACCGAATTGTATGCGTATCAAGATACGTATTTCGAAATATTGAATATTTTTTTTATAGATATTGTTGGCCAAGAAGCCTCTTTTTTCAATAGTTTTGAAGAAGTTTATAAAGAAATTTTAAAAAATTCAAATAAGTTGCAAAATGGCATGAATCCATTCTCAGACTTAAGCTCTAGTCTTTTAGCGTTATATGCTGAAAGTGGTATAAATGTATATAAATTTGCTCAAGAATTAAATGCTTGTAAGTTAGTGTTAGGCGGCAGCTCTAGATTTTATGGAACCCAGCTAAATGCTACAAAGCGTTCATTACTATTTTCTGATACAGTTCTCATTCCAGACCCTATACTTCCTTATCTTGAAAAAGATAGAAGTGAAGAAAAGTTTTTCTATATAGCTATAGTTCAAGCAGCATTTTATATTCTCCGAATGAAGGAGCTTAATGACACAAAGTTTGATGTGTTGCCTTTCATTGTCTTTCCTAGTTGGGAGAAGTCGCTGGAAGACAAAGACCCAGAGACTCAAGCTAAAATGATACAGCTCACTACAGATATTTTTTCTCATTACGTTGATAGCGGAATTCGCTCTTTTGATGACATTCATGAGTTTAGTATAAGTCATGAACAAGTATTTTTAGAGAAAATTAGAACACATCAACTGTTTATTGCACCTGGAAGAAAACCTGGTGAAGATATTAAAACATCAATGAATTCTTACAGGGCAGAAATGTTAGAAACGCGAAGCGCAGAATGGTGCAAAGACTACTTAGAAAAGCCTGACAATTTTTTGATTATTAATGCTATTTTTGAACGTGTCTCTCCACAATATCATTTACTCGAAAATGCTAACGAACTAAGAAGTAGTCCATTATTATGTATTGACAGCCAAGCCCATTATTATAAGCTAGTAACTTCAATGAACAATAGCTTTATTAGTAACTGGAATAATCAAGATAGCCAAACAGGAGGAATTGTCAAAGCATTGACTAATCCTCGAATGAGTTTTTTATCAAATATACCATACGATCAAATGATCTCTATCCGTCAGTCTAACGAAAATATACAGTTCAGAAGAGAGCTAAGAGGATTAGTAAAGAGTTTATCGTCAACTAACGTTGAAGACGTAGATTTAGTCGCAAGCGAAGTATGTTTTCATATAGAATTACTCATATCAAAGCATAGAAAAGAGTTAGAAAATATAAAAAGTAAGTATCAAGCAGTTTATAAGCACAATGCTTTAATAGGCTCTGCTAGTTTAGTTGTTGCAATGACGCCCGTATTAGCACCTTTAGCTGGGTTGGGGTTAGTAGCTACAGGCGGATCATATATTAAAAGTAAATTAGCAGAAAGAGATGAGTTAAACCGAGCTTCTAGGTCTTTGATGGGCATTATTTCCTTGGCGAAACCATAATTAACCTATACAAATTGGGCTAGACGGTAGCACAGTATAAACAATGTTAATTATGATTCGTATTTTAATGCCAATTTATGTCATTGGAGGGAACTGAATACACTTCATCGGTAAGTAGAGCGATATATGCCAAGTGTTTATATCTAGTATCTATGGCATTGTACCCAATAATATTTATTATCGCTCACTAGGATTATATTCTCTCAACGCTGCAATACGATCATCTAATGTTGGGTGTGAACGGAATAAGTTTGCAATACTAAAGCCTTGTGTTTGTCCAGACGAGATTGCAAACGCTTTCATACTCTCAGGCATTTGGTCAGGGCGCTGTGCAGAAGGACGAAGCGCATCAAGCGCACTGATCATTTTTTCGCGGCTGGCAAGTTTTACCCCCATTTGATCCGCACGGAATTCACGTAAGCGTGAAAACCACATCACGATAGCAGACGCCAAAAACCCAAGTAAGATATCCATCACAATACTGGTAATAAAGTAACCGATACCTGGGCGATCACTGGTGTTTTTGAACACAGTACGGTCAACGAAGCTACCGACAATGCGTGCAAAGAACATCACAAAGGCATTGACCACGCCTTGAATAAGGGCAAGGGTTACCATATCACCGTTGGCTACATGACCAATCTCATGTGCCAATACCGCTTCAACTTCATCGGCTGTCATATTCTGTAGTAGACCAGACGATACAGCTACCAGCGCCTTATTCTTATTCCAACCAGTCGCAAAAGCATTTGGCTGCGAATTATTAAAGATACCGACTTCAGGCATACCGATATTTACTGCTCGCGCTTGTTTGGCTACTGTATCGACTAGCCATTGCTCAGTCGAGTTACGAGGGGATTCTATCACCACCGTACCCGTTGATCTTTTAGCCATCCACTTTGATATAAATAGCGACACCATCGAGCCAACCATACCGTAGATACCACACATAACAGCAAGACTGACATAGTTAAGACCACCTGCACTATGCACACCGCCAATCCCAAAAAATCTGGATAGTATGCCAAATACAATGCTAAACACCACAATCACGGCTAAGTTGGTCAATAAAAACAAGCCAATACGCATCATTACGTTAAATCCCTATTCAATAGATCGGTATGACCTCGATAGACGGTTATCTAAGAGGTTTGCTATGATAGATTTTACTGTGATTTTGACTGTAATGTCAGACAAAATAGTCTTTTATAAGAGGTGATAGAGATAGAGTGATTATTTTGGGAAATACCGTACAATACCTAACTGGTTTTGTTAGATTAGAAGAGTAGTAGGTGGGGAGTAGGTAAGTTTGACAGAATTAAAGACGGTTGGCCTTTTTGCGCTGACAGCATTAGCTGAGATTGTCGGTTGTTACCTGCCTTATCTATGGCTGCGAGAAGGTAAGTCAATTTGGCTGCTTGTTCCCAGCGTGCTTAGTTTAGCCGCTTTTGTTTGGTTGCTGACATTACATCCAACGGCTGTGGGTAGAGTCTACGCAGCTTATGGTGGGGTATATGTGGTGATGGCGATTTTATGGTTGTGGACGGTGAATGGTATTCGACCAACCACGTGGGATATAGTGGGTTCGGCGGTCGCGCTGTTAGGGATGGCGATTATTATGTTTGCACCGCGCAGTACTTAGGGCGTATCTTCAATTCACTCGATTGTATCTAAACGGTCTAAAAATGGCTAAATTTTGCCGAACACCGTCAAACAGCTGACTAATATCCCGATATTATTTGCGCTATTTTCTCGTTTGACGGCGATTTATCTCATTTTTATGACTATTTTTAAAATGAGGATACACCCTAGTATCAAAGCATCATCTAATATAAGAAATGCCAATCTAATATAAGAAATGCCAATCAAATATAAGAAATGCCAATCAAACCTTGAGGTTCGATTGGCATAGCTTTAATTAATAGGGTTTCAATTAGCACAGTGGTGCATTGAATATTAATGTTTACCTAAAATACTACCACTGTCTTCTTTCTTTGATTGTTTAGCCGCTTTTTTCTCTTTTGCCGTTAACAGTGGCTTCTTTTTTACATTCTTCTTACTATCTTGACCTTTACTCATGATTTTTTCCTTTTTAGGTAGCTTATACCATCCTCTAAGCCAAATTAGCTGACTAGTAGGCGATATTGCTACAATGGCCGCAAACGCTGCGTACTGGATTGAGTATAGGCTGAAGGGTAGGTAATAGATAGCCTCTGCACAATTCACCTACGATTCGATCCAACCCTGCCTTTGTCGATGCTATGCCTTAAATTCGTATTTTATAAATAGACGTTGTAGGCAATAGATTTATTTAGCCAATATTGCTATTAATAAGTGCTTACTTACGGATACATGCCAATTTGCTATAATAAGCGACAAGCCAATGATTCGCTGTGGCAAACCTTTAGTTATTAATATTTAGCACGATAGTGCTTACTGTTTTGGTCAAAATTATTATGCGTATCCGTAAACTTTTTAAATTTGAAAATGCTCATATCGTGCGTAACTGTAGCTCTGAGCGTTGCAAGCATTCTATCCATGGTCATAGCTATCAGATTGAGCTGATTCTAGAAGCCAAGCGCTTAGATCACGGGCAAATGGTCTATGATTTTGGCTTATTAAAGTCTTCGATTAAAGACATCATCGACAGCTTTGATCATGCCATTTGCTTTTGGAATAAGGACGATCCTGAGTATATTGAGGCTTGTAAAAAGTTCAGCGCACGCTGGATAAGTTTGCCAGTCTCGCCGTCCGCAGAGCAGTTCTCGCGCGTGATATTCTTTTGGGCGCAAGAAATTCTAAAACAAACCCAAATGCAAAACGGTGAGTCTGATGTCAGCGTTTACTCGGTGATTGCCCATGAGACGGCAACCGGTTACGCACAGTGCTTTGCTGATGATGTGGCAAACGCGCAAATGGGCGAGCTTAATTTAGAAGAATTTGAGTTCAGCGACCAAGTGAGTGCTGAATGGCATGACACCGAGTTGTATACCAAGCTGATTCGCGGTGAGCGCTTTATCAATCCATCCGTGACTATGCAGGTACATACGCAAGTACAGACAGGTAAGCCTGATGCTTAATAGTACAATGGAAGACAAAAACGTAAAAATGTTGACGCTGTATTCTGAAGCCGATACTCAGCATTTGGCGGCACAATTGGCGGCATTACCACTATCCGGTAGTGTCTGGCTAGCGGGTGATTTGGGCGCAGGTAAAACCACGCTGACGCGTTATTGGTTGCAAGCGCTCGGACATTCGGGTGCCGTTAAAAGCCCGACTTACACCTTAGTGGAACCTTATAGCATTCAGCAAAATGACGACTCAATTAAGCCTGTTTATCATGCTGATTTATATCGTCTGCAAGACCCAGAAGAGCTGTCTTTTATCGGTTTCGATGAGTATCTCGATGAACCAAATGCGCTGGTCATTATCGAATGGGCCAGCCGTGCGGACAGCTACTTACCGCCGCCGACTATGTTTATCGATATGACGCAAGCCAACAGCGCTGATATAGATAAAGAGGCTCGTCAAGTTGAGCTGCGACTATCGAAGGCGGGCCAAGCACAAGGCTTAGATTTATCCTCTCTTAAAATTTAGTTCAAACCCCGTTAATGCTGCTGAGACTATAGAAAAGTATGACATCCATTAATGCCAGATAATCTCTCCAATAGCCGCATCAAAAAATTATCGCCGTTGCTCATCAATCAATTAGCAGCAGGTGAGGTGGTCACGCGTCCAGCCGCAGTGGTCAAAGAACTGCTTGAAAATGCGATTGACGCTAGTGCGAGTAATATTGAAATTCATATTACCCAAGGCGGCATGGGAATGATTGAGCTGATGGACAATGGCACGGGCATTCATCCCGATGATATGGTCATGGCCATTACCCGTCATGCGACCAGTAAAGTTGCGGATGTCGCTAACTTACATGGTATTACAACGTTAGGCTTTCGCGGGGAAGCCTTGGCAGCGACGGCAGCAGTTTCTCGTTTGACCTTGACCAGTAGCCACGATGACAGTGGCATCGGTCGTCAGTTGCAAGTTGCTGGTGTATTGGACGATGTGCCAAGGCTCATACCCGTTGTGCATCATCGTGGTACGACCATTACCGTAAAGGATTTATACTTTAACGTGCCAGCCCGTCGCGGTAATTTAAAGTCTATCGCGACCGAGTTTGGTCATATTGAGACGATCGTCCGTGAAGTCGCACTGGCGCGAGCAGATGTGGCACTGACGCTGTTTCATGATAATAAAAAGCGGCTGTCGCTGTCTTCAAGGTCTGTCGATAACAACAATCATAGTAATATAAATCGTCTGCCATTATCGCGTCTTGAACAAGCGACTGGGTCATTACTAATGGATAATGCGTTAGAAATAGCGATAGATCTCAGCAGCTTGGTGCAGTCACCTGCAGAGTATGCTGGCAATAGCTTTGGCGCTCAAGCAAGCATTAATGGTTGGTTGTGGCCTATCGCTCATTCGCAGGATACTTTACCAAAGCTAATCTATGTGAATGGCAGGCTAGTAAAAGAAGCCTTGGTTAGCAATCAATTGCGCCAACTTGCCCAAAGTACTCAGCTGGCAGGTATTGGCTACGCGCTTTATTTTGATTTGCCAACCGAGTGGCTCAATATCAATGTACATCCATCCAAACAGCGCATCAAAATCAGTCCGCTCAACAATATCATGGCGCATCTAAGTCATGATATTCGGACAAAGCTTAAAACGATTATTAGCAAAAAGACCATTGATTCTGCTAATGATGATAGTCAAGTATTAGATAATCGTCTACCTATATATAACGCCTTTGCTGCTGAAAGGGAACAGACATCATCTACCATTCGTTTAACCAAAACCCAGCAAGTACAAGCACCTAGACAGCCATATCAGTTGTCAGTAAGTAAAGATTTTTCGCAAAATTTAGAAGAGCGTCTTTCAGGAAAATTCTATAGTGATGACTCTTCAGCGAAGAGTATTAAATTATTAAGTCCAGTTTCAACCAATAACGCTAATATTCTAAGTAGCTCGTTACTAACAAGCGAGTCTTTACCAGTTTGCTTAGACATCATTACGAGCTTAAATAACCTAGCAATCGAATCTTCTTATACTAAAGACATCGATAATAAATCACTGCCTTGGTTATTATTTTACTATCACGGGCAATGTTTACTCATCAGTGCAGCAGATTGGCAGTCGATGTTAAGCTCATTATTTGAGTCACAAGTGCTTAGCAATAATTTTTCCAAAGAAGGGGAAGTATTAGAGGGCAAGTCGATAGATAGTGCAGCATATATTAATCAGCAACTGGCTACCGTGAGCGCGCAAATGTCAGCGCAAGATTTGATAGTATTCTTAGCTGATATCGACTCGTTACTTATTAATAACGCACTCAAAACGATAGACAGTCAGCAGTTAGTCGCGTTAATGCTCTCGTCTGTGAATAAAAAAAATAACTAAATTCTATTTCTGTTACCCAAAACATTATTGGTAAAGGCAACTTTATGCAACATTCGTCTGATAGCTCGTCTTATCGCCTAAATCCCAATTTGGCAGATAATAGCGTGGTGTGCTTGATGGCACCAACCGCGAGCGGTAAGACAGCACTGGCTTATGAGCTGTATGATACAGGGCGTTATGAGCTCATTTCAGTAGATTCAGCGCTGATATACCGCGACATGAATATCGGTACAGCCAAGCCTACGACGGAGGAGCTGGCGCGTTATCCGCACCATTTAGTTGATATTATTGACCCGACTCAGAGCTATAGCGTTGCAGAATTCGTTAATGATGTTGCTCGTCTGATTGATCGCTGTCATGAAAACGGCAAAATACCCTTGCTCATTGGCGGTACCATGATGTATTACATGGCGCTATTAGATGGGCTATCTCCAGTACCAGATAGCGATGATAGCGTCCGTGCGCGGGTGGAGCAATGGCGACAAGATGAAAGTATAAGTGTGCTATATGACTATCTAGGTGAAGTTGATGCGGTGAGCCACCAGCGCCTCAATGCCACTGATACTCAGCGTATTACCCGCGCTATTGAAGTGTATTTGCAAACAGATATCCCAATTAGTGACTGGCAGCGAAAGCCCAAACAAGCATTGGCCTATAATCCCAATCAGAACTGGCATGTATTGGCAGTGATGCCTGATCGCCCATGGTTACATGAGCGTATCGAGCAGCGTCTAGACATCATGTGGAATGAGGGTCTAGTGGCTGAAGTAATCAGGCTGCTTGAGCAGTATCCACTAACACCGAATTTGCCGTCGATGCGCTGCGTTGGCTATCGGCAAGTCTTAGAATATCTCGTGCATACTAATCATCCAATATTTGAACAGCCGCATTTAGACAAGGCGTTGTTTTACGAGGCTTTTGGCGAATTAGACAGTTCATTAAGTAATAAATTACAACAAGATAAAGCGTCTCAGCCTCTTCTTGAATCAAGTTTGGCCGATAGCCAAACCGAGGTGCTTGCTTGTCAGCAAATGCAAAATAAAGCATTATATGCGACAAGACAGCTAGCAAAGCGCCAGTACACTTGGCTTCGCAAAGTAATGCAACTGCCCAGTACTGCGACACCAGTAGCAATAAGTCCCAACTCTGCTGATGATGCAAATGACTCTATGAACCATACGTTAGAGATTAAAGCATTCACAACAATGGCAGAGGCAAGAAACTATCTGCTTTAGCCATTCTTAAAGGCGTTATTTGCCTTAAAGTCTGTCTTGATTTTGCTCCATCTTATTAGAAACACAACATAGCAGCAACGCCTCATAAACACACTAGAAAGTAATGACAATTAGTTTCAAAATACAACGTTAATAGCTGTTATAATTTAAATTCAGTAAAGTGGTGTATTTTGCGCGATCGCCATTGTTTTATTAACTATTATTAATTGACGTTTGTTGATAAAAACAGTTTATGAAACAAGTAGTTACTTAATTATCTACAATAATAATGTATTCACGATAAAGTGGAATCGCTTAAGAAGGACCAGTGTTTATTTAGATACGTTTTATAAATAAAACTTATTATTGTATCTACTCTTAGCCATTATAATTAAATCAACACTTAAAATAATTGGCGCTTAAAACATAATTATATAATATTTAGGAGAGATTTCATGTCAAAAGGACAAACTTTACAAGATCCGTTCTTGAACTCGCTGCGCAAAGATCGCATTCCTGTCTCTATTTTTTTAGTTAATGGTATCAAATTGCAAGGTCAGATTGAGTCGTTTGACCAATATGTCGTGTTGCTCAAAAATACCGTGAGCCAGATGGTTTATAAGCATGCCATCTCGACGGTTGTACCAGCGCGTAACCCGCGTAGTAGCACAGCGACAGGCACTACCTCTCAGCCTCAGAGTGCCGCGCCAACCAGTTATCAAGGTAGTGGTTTTGAACGTGGTAGTAATCCTGCTAGCGGCAGTGGTTTTGAAGAGCGCGGTTTTGCTGCTAATCGTAGTGGCTTCAACCGTGGTGGCTTTAGCCAAGGTCAAGATCGCGGCTTTGAGCGTGGTAGTTTAGGACAAGGTCAAGATCGCGGTTTTGAACGTGGTGGTTTTGGTCAAGACCGTGGGTTTGAGACGCCAGCAGACAGTGCGAGCTTCGAAAGTAAGCCAAATAACGAGTCTGATGATAACAACTAAGTTGATAATAAACAACCGATCATAGACAGGAAGTATTTTGCCTATAGATGCGTTATCTCGACTTGATATACTTAATCAAAACCTGCTGCTATAGTGGGTTTTTTTTGTATAAATAGACGTATAATAACTACTAAACATTGATATCGATTTGACGTTGCTATTGGGTTTTGCGGGGCATTATTAATATTGCTCAGAGTATAGTAAAATATCTTATCGATTCATTATAAACATAGAGCTGATGCATGAGTAATAGCCAAAGCAATCTGACCCATGAGCAATATATTAGTACCGCTATCGAAGCCATCAATACCGAGATATCGGCGTTAGCACTACTGACAGAGCAGATAGACGATAGATTTGCACAGGCTTGCGATATTATCTTGGCCTGTAAAGGTCGGGTAGTGGTGACTGGTATGGGTAAGTCAGGATTGATTGGGCGCAAAATCGCTGCGACCTTTGCCTCTACTGGTACACCCGCTTTTTTTATGCATCCTGGTGAAGCGGGGCATGGAGACCTAGGTATGCTGGTGAAAGGCGATGTGTTGCTGGCCATCTCAAACTCTGGCGAGTCAGACGAAATTAAAATGCTGCTGCCTGTGGTTAAGCATTTAAATATTCCACTGATTAGTATCAGCCGTGATAAGCGTGGCATGTTACCGCGCGCAGCTGACATTGTATTGACCTTGGGTAAATCGCAGGAGGCCTGTCCGCTAAATCTTGCGCCCACTTCTAGCACCACCGCTACATTGGCGCTAGGCGATGCCTTGGCAGTGGCTTTAGTGCATGCGCGCAATTTTACGTCAGAGGATTTTGCTTTATCGCATCCAGCAGGGGCGTTAGGTCGTCAACTGCTCACGCGCGTCGAAGATTTGATGCATACTAAGTCAGAAGATTTGCCACTTATCAATCAACAAGCCCCATTGCAAGAGGCGCTTTTTACCATGTCTGCTGGGCGTTTAGGTATGACAGTGGTCATTGATGATAATGACAGAGTTGTCGGCGTATTTACAGACGGTGACTTACGCCGTGGCTTAGAAAAAGGCATTGATCTACAAACCCCGATGCGCGATGTGATGGTACACGACCCACGTCGCATCAGTAAAAGCATGCGCGCATCAGACGCTTTGAGTGTCATGAACGAAAACGGCATTAGCCAGCTATTGATTATCGATGACGAAGATCGCTTGGAAGCGATTATTACGGTTCATGACTTACTACAAGCGGGTGTTAAGTAAGCATTATGCATTTAAAAAAATAATGCTACATAAATAAGAGCCAAAAAGTCTTTAAGAAGGGATGACTCATGCAAGACTTAATAAAAAAAGCCGGACAAGTGAAGCTATTGGTACTGGATGTTGATGGTATTTTATCCAATGGTCAAATTATCTATGACGCCAATGGTATTGAGACTAAGGCCTTTTCGGTACACGATGGTGTCGGCGTTAAGTCGTTAGCACGGTATGGCATTTTGACTGCTATTATCACGGGTCGTAGCAGCGCCATGGTGGATAAGCGCGCTGTCGAGATGGGTGTGAATTATGTGGTACAAGGACGTGATGATAAGCTCATTGCCTTAAATGAATTGTTATCTACCCTTGACCCGGCACTCAACATTACGGCGGCTGATTGTGCTTATATGGGCGATGATTTGCCAGATATTAAAGCAATGCAAACCGTGGGGTTTGCGGCAACGGTGCCCAATGCTCATGCCGAAGTGATTAAGCGTAGCGACATGGTCACCACCCGCGCAGGCGGTACGGGGGCAGTTCGTGAAATATGTGATCTTATCTTAAAAGGTCACGGTCATTATCAAGACTTTATCGCGCACTATACGCTTGATGAGGCACAAACTCAGGATAACTTGTCGTGAATACTCGTGTTTTAATAGTTTTAGCGTTGATTATTGCTGGTATTGCTGGCTGGTTTTTTCAGCAGCAAGGAGATATATCACCGCCAGTCAGTATGGAAGCGACGGATGTTGATTATGAAGCGACCGACATCAAGGCGGTGCAAACCAATGAGCAAGGCGAAACGGAATATGAGCTTACCGCTGAATCGTTGACACACAATCCGGTGACTAATGAGGATGAGATGTCCGGTATTACGATGAATTGGGAGCCCTCAGATGAGCAGCGCTATCGTATCGAAGCGGGTAGTGCTGCTATTAGCCAACAGACTGGAGAGCTGAGTTTGTCTGGTGGCTTTACCTTAGTTAGTGAAGATAAAGCTGATGGCGCATCAGATATTGAACCCATCAAAGTGACGGGTAATACTCTTAAAGGCAATACCAAGTCAGGTCAAGTTTATAGTGATGAAGCGGTCAAGATTGAACAAGGGATGAATCGATTTGAAGCATCGAGTATGAAAGCCAATCTTGAGACTGGAGAATATGAGTTCGGTCAGGTCGCTGTGAATTTTTCTCCTGCTGACCGTCAAGACAAAGCCTTGTTTTAATCACCGTTGCCTTTTACAGTAAATGATTACGTCAAAAAGCATTAAAACAATATAGTTGGTTCAGAATAATTGAGAGACAGGACAGATGAGCGAAAGTGCTATCTATAGTACGCCGAGTGACTCTAATAACCTGAGACCGTGTCCGATTAATATAGAATTGACTATCGTTAGCATAAAGTTTGCAAATCCTACTACTAATAATAAAACGAGTAATATTTATGAAATCTAAATTTTTGCCTACTTTGCGCTTATTATCGACCCGCTCGATTCAAGTCTCTCCTCGTCTGCGCACGCTATCGGTCATGATGTTGCTAGCGTTACCACTATACAGTCATGCGCTGCCATCAGACGCCAACCAGCAGATCAAGCTGTTGGCAGATAAAGCCACGTATAGTGAACGTACCGGCGTCACCAGTTATTCTGGTGGTGTGGTTATTACTCAAGGTACGTTTAAGATGACCGCAGATAATATTACGGTCAACTTATCACAGGGTCGTAGTATCAACTCTGCAGTAGCGACCGGTCGTCCAGCCACTATGCAACAAGTAGTTACCCAAGAAAAAGGTGTGGCGAAAGGTCAGGCCAATAAAATTGATTATAATGCCATCACTGGTATTATCACGTTGACTGGCAATGCAAAGCTTGTACAAAATGGTGCCAGTTTCGCAGGTAATGTCATTCGTTATAGCTTAAAGGCGGGTGATGTAGAAGCGACTGCTGGCGGCAATCAGCGCGTGGAGTTGGTTTTCCCGCCCAGCAACAGTAATAGCCAGAGCGGTGTACGCTAAGTTGTACAAACCAGTCTGTAGCAGCGCTTAAATTTCGATAACACTATGAGTAAGTTATGAGTGATAACCAAAATCTTGACCCTTTAGCCCCAACCATCAACGCTGAGCCTGTCGCGCGCTTGTGTATGAAGAACTTAGGTAAGCGCTATGGCAAACGTTGGGTCGTCAAAGATGTCTCGTTTTCTGTTGATCAAGGTCAAGTGGTTGGATTATTAGGCCCTAATGGTGCCGGTAAAACCACCAGTTTTTATATGGTCGTCGGACTGGTTAACATGGATAAAGGCAGCGTCAGCTTAGGCAACATGGATTTATCCAAATATGCCATGCATGAGCGTGCTCGTGCTGGTATTGGCTATTTGCCGCAAGAAGCCTCTATCTTCCGCAAACTGTCTATTGAAGACAATATCTTAGCTATTTTACAAACGCGTACAGAATTGACGGCCAATGAGCAGCGCCAAGAGCTTGAAAAACTAATCGGTGAATTCAATCTAGGACATGTACGCAAATCTTTGGGAATGAGTGTATCGGGCGGTGAGCGTCGCCGTTGCGAGATTGCCCGTGCCCTAGCAGCTGATCCGAAGTTTATCTTGCTCGATGAGCCTTTTGCGGGCGTTGATCCTATCTCTGTTGGTGATATTAAAGATGTGATATTAACGCTAAAAAATCGTGGTATTGGCGTACTAATCACGGATCATAATGTCCGCGACACGCTCGCTATTTGTGAAAAAGCTTATATCGTCTCAGAAGGTGCCATTATTGCTGAAGGTACAGCTTGCGATGTTTTAGATAATGAATTGGTGAAATCTGTGTACCTAGGTAAAGATTTTCAGGTATAAATCAGTAAGTTAACCACTATTCACGTTCGTTTCTGTTTTTATAAGTTGGCATAAAGTCTCAGCTATCTTTTGTGTCAACGACCATAATTCATACCCTATTCGTTATTATCCCTGCTACACAGCCTGTCATCTTAACGGCTTCTTCATACAATTATTCTCATATAAACACTTAAAAAAGTATTCTGATATTTTATTATTGATCGTCTGTATAAGGCTCATACATTATGGCAAAAAATAAAAGCAGTTATGTCTGTCAGCATTGCGGGGCGCATTTTGGCAAATGGGCAGGGCAGTGTACGGATTGCGGGGAATGGAACAGCTTGGTTGAAGCGCCAAACGTCAGTATGCCGCATCATAATAAGAATACTGCTAAGCCTAATGCTAGTCGAGCGGTGTCTCGTAGTACAGGTGCACCCGCTGGCAACTATGCAGGCACTCATAGTGCGGTCATGCCGCTTAATGCTGTCAGCGTCGGCCTAGATACGCGCTTGCCCACTGGCATTAGCGAGTTTGATCGTGTGCTTGGCGGTGGATTGGTTGCCGGATCTGTCGTATTAATAGGCGGCGACCCCGGTATTGGTAAGTCAACTATCTTATTGCAAACAGCGACCAATATGGCTCGTGCTGATTCGCTGGCAGGTAGTGCGCTTTATGTGACCGGCGAGGAGTCACTGGCTCAGGTTGCTATGCGTGCCAAACGTTTGGATCTGCCTGCTGACAGACTTCGGGTATTGGCCGAGACCAACGTCGAGACTATTTGTGCGGCTTTAACTCAAGAGCAGCCAGCCATTGCTATTATTGACTCTATTCAGACTATTTATACAGATGCCATCAATTCTGCACCGGGCGGCGTCAGTCAAATTCGAGAATCTGCGGCTATTTTGACACGGTATGCCAAGCAGACGGGCACTGCGCTATTTTTAGTGGGGCATGTGACCAAAGAAGGTACGCTCGCAGGGCCACGCGTGCTTGAGCATATGGTTGATACGGTATTGTATTTTGAGGGACAGTCAGACTCCCGCTTTCGGATGATTCGCGCCGTCAAAAATCGTTTTGGTGCGGTTAACGAGCTCGGTATTTTTGGTATGACCGATATGGGACTGAAAGAAGTCGCCAATCCGTCAGCGATATTTTTGAGCCGTTATGATAAGCCCGTGGCTGGATCGGTCGTTATGGTCAGTCGTGAGGGTACGAGACCGCTATTGGTCGAGGTACAGGCGTTGGTTGATGATTCGCAAGGTCAACCTAGACGTATGGCGCTGGGGCTAGATTTTCAACGCTTATCCATGCTGCTGGCCGTCATGCATCGTCACGGCGGTATTCATACCAGTGGACAAGACGTGTATGTCAACGTGGTTGGCGGCGTCAAGGTCATAGAGACAGGGTCTGATTTGGCTGTATTATTGGCTTGTGCTTCAAGTATCAAAGAAAAGCCCTTGCCTTCATCCTTAGCCGTGTTCGGTGAAGTAGGCTTGTCTGGAGAGATACGCCCTGTACCTAACGGTCAAGAACGATTGAAAGAAGCGATGAAGCATGGTTTCAAGCACGCTATTATTCCTAAAGCTAACGCACCTGCGAAGGATTCTCCTCAATTTAAAGGCATTAATGTGATTGCCGTTGAACGTCTCGACGATGCTATCGAAAGTGCGTTTGAGTTGTAAGCGATAGGTTTATAGCTTTATATTAAAAAAGATAAATGTCAGACATAAAAAAGCGCCTAACTCATCGTGGTTAGGCGCTTTTTTCGTTTTAGCTATAACTTTAGTTATAAAACTGTAGGTTTAGAACTAGGGTCCTGAAACACGTTCAATCGAGACGTTACCAACCCCTTTGCTAGTGATACCTAGTTGCTTAGCAGCACCATAAGACAAATCCATTACTCGGTTACCGTGGAATGGACCGCGATCATTGACTTTTACCACGACGCTTTTGCCATTGGTCTTATTGGTGACTTTGACATAGCAATTTAATGGTAGTGAACGATGAGCCGCTGTCAGGGCATTCATATCAAATGTATCACCGCTGGCCGTTTTGCGACCATGAAATTTACGGCCGTACCAAGATGCCAAACCGGTTTGCTTAAATTTGCTCACTGAGTTAGACGCGACTGCTGTTAAACGCTCTAGCACGTCTTCGTCATTGCTTACTTGAGCGGTATCGCTCGCTAATAGTGAGCTGCTAAGTGCTAATGAGGTAGGCTGACGGGCAGACTTAACCAAGCTTGAAGCACCGTCATGTTGACGACTAAGCTCACCGAGGACACGGTCGATATGGGAGGCGTTATCTTGCGAAATCATTGCAAGGGTGGTTTTTGCTTCTACCGCATTGGCATTAGATGCGACTGCAGAGCCAGCAAATAGACATACTGACATTGTAAGTAAACCAGATAAACGCTTATTCATAAATACCTCTATAACTTATACATTAAAACCTAACTCTAAAAATCTTAGATCGAGTGTGACAGACTTAGACCAATCTAATCGTGTCGCAAGCTCTAAAGCCTATATATCAATCGGTTATTCTAATCACGATTGATGCAAAAGATGGCTTTTATAGGGTCTAACATATGATAATTTTCATTTTGTTATCATAAATGCGTTGCAGTAGTAAATGACTGAAACGTTTACGATGTGCTCAAATGATAGTTAACAACATTAATTAAGTACCGACTCTCATAGTTAAATAACTAAAGTTTCAATGGTCAGTACCGACATTTATCATATCCGATAAACAAACTTCCATGTATTGCTAAATTAATAAACGTTTTAAAGTGTATTACGTATTACTTTGTTATTAAAGCGTTAACTAAGTAGTCGATTTGAAAGTCTGAAATCTCGGATTTGCTAACTATACGGATGAGCTATAACTAAAATATAATTAAATGCTAAGTTTGTTAGTAGCTCTGTACGGGTTATGTAGCAAAACACAATAAAACGAGGTTAACGCAATTATTTGTAAAAAACAAGGATTAAAACCTATCAGTGTAGAGTAACAATAGGGGGAGTTTTAGAGGAAAAAAGCTGTAGTATAAATATATTTTTTCTAACTATATCAGTAGTTTAAGGTGGGATATGGCTATGATAAACGATGGGTAATATCAAAGAATATGTAGCATTAATTACAAATAAAACGAATTATTAGCTCCTAAAAACTGCTTAAATTCTATCTTAATATTCTAATTTTTGGATATTAAGGCTGCTATTTTTTAATTAATAAGTCGCTATAGTTTGCATTTTTGATACTCTCAAGAGTCACGTATGGCGTGTTTATGCAGACATTCCAAGTCCAAAATTTCATGTAGGCTTTAAAAAAGGACGCCATAAAATAGCGCCTTTTTAGCTGTTACCGACATAGTGTTTTTTCATTCTCTCATATTAAGATTAAAGCCATGCTCTAGTTAGATTTATGGGTATGAATGGACATTAATAACCCAAAGCCTGCCATCAAAGTGACGATTGCCGTGCCGCCATAGCTAACGAAAGGTAGAGGAACGCCAACAACAGGTAAAATACCGCCAACCATACCGACGTTGACGAACACATAGACAAAAAACGACATGGCGACCGCGCCTGCCAATAGTCTGCTATAAACATCGGGATGGGTAAAAGCAATATATAAGGCGCGTGTGAGTAGACAGGCATACACGAACATCAATAACATAACGCCCAACAGACCGAATTCTTCAGAAAACGCGGCAATAATAAAGTCAGTATGGCCTTCTGGTAAGAAATGTAGATGCGACTGTGTGCCTTCCAAATAGCCTTTACCCGTCAGCCCCCCTGCGCCAATGGCGGTTTTGGACTGAATAATATTCCAGCCAGCACCTTGCACATCCGCTTCCGGGTTGAGCAATGTCAATACTCGGGTACGCTGATAGTCATGTAACAAAAAATTCCAAGCGATGGCGATAAGCGGTATCGCTAAGATGGCCGCTCCTGAAATCATTCGCCATGACAGACCTGCTAAAAAAAGCACAAAAATGCCGCTGGCCGCGACCAGCAGCGAAGTACCCAAATCAGGTTCTTTGGCAATCAATAGCACCGGAACGATAATCAACGCTAATGTAATGGCGATACTTGAGGCTGAAGGAGGTAGATCGCGCTTAGACAAAAACCAAGCGCACATCATCGGCATGCCAAGTTTCATAAATTCTGAAGGCTGCACGCTGCCAAATCCTGGCAGGTTAATCCAGCGCTGTGCACCCATGCGCACCTCGCCAATAATATCTACCAATACTAATAGTACGAGTCCTAGAACGTAAAAAACAGGCGTAAAGCTACGATAAATGCTGGGCGGTATCTGAGCCATGGTAAACATGACGGCAAACGCTACCCCGTAGCTAATCATCTGGCGTATGACCATGCTCCCATCTTGGGTCGAAGCACTATATAAAATCGTTAAACCAATACAACAAACCGTCAATAAAAGCAGAGTCAACCATGGGTCAATATGAATACGTTGCCATAGCGTCGGTGCATGACCCTGACCTAAATGGTGGCTCTGACGGGAAAAACGGTATTGCGGATTAGAAGACATAGGCAAAATGTGGCTGGCAATTGGCGTAAAAGAGAAGTCTGGTTTGACACAAACAAATGATTAATCAATAAATATAAGGTATTCATTCTAATAGATGCTAACCAATAAAGTAACACATTAGTAATAAAGTCACGTAACTATGAAGATTATAAGGATAAGTGTTAATTACGAATAGGTCGCTAAGAATTAGATGCGATAGTTTAGCCTGCTTGCTAAAAATTTGATAGTATCGGTAAAACGTTTTTAGCGGGTGTTTCTTGCAATGATCAATAAAAAAAACCATGTCTATGGGCAGATTCACAAGCCTATTATTGCCTTATTGGTTTGTGCCAGTAGTATCAGCGTTCATGCGGCTATCGTGAGCGACAGCAGTGAGCGCCGCATTCAAGTCCGTCATGGCAATAGTAGCGATAATAGTAGCAGTAATCCCTATATCAAGCCTTCTACTAATGCGACATATAACTCTGGTGTTACTATGTTAAGTGGAGCAAGGCTAAGTGGCGCAAATGTGGTGACTGGCGATAGCATGCAGGGCTTGATTCAGCAAAAACAACGCGATTTCAATTTTGATGCCAGTGTATCCATTGAAGAGAACAAACGCGTCAACATCAATAGACGCGCGCCTAGCTACAGTACCACCTATCCCTCTACTTACAGTACCAGTAATAATACTTATAATAATTTTACCAGTATAGATTTTAACGGCTGGCTAAACAGCAATAGCTACCGAGCGAGCCAAGTTGCCGACTATCAACGCTATTTAAATGCGCGAGTGGGTGCTCGTAATGTACCGCCCTTGTCTCAATTACTCACGACGGCACGCAGTTGGGATAAATGTGGCTATGAGCCTTATCAGCTGCCGCCGCAAGAGTTATGGGCCAATGTCGTGCCCACATTGCGCCTGTATAGTGAGCTAAAAAACCAAGGTATTTTACCCGCTAGTACTGAGATACGCTCGGTATATCGCAGTCCTGGACTCAATGACTGTGCTGGCGGGGCAAGTAGCAGCAAACATATGACCGCAGGCGCTATAGATATTTGGGTGCCTGAGTACGAAGACAATTTATGGCTACTGAGCACCATGCAAGATGGCTTATGTCAGTTCTGGCAATATCAAGGTCAGTCTCATAACTTTGGGTTGGGGTTGTATTCCACAGGCGCTATCCATTTGGATACTGATGGATACCGCAAATGGGGCTTTAATCATGCCAGCAGCAGCTCTTCCTGTCGCTATTGATAAAGCCGATATTATCGTAAAAACGAATATAATTATCCAGTTATACTCATACGTATATAAACCATTTTCTATTGCAACAAATGATGGTGTATTATGTCAAAAATAATACACCATCGTTTGCTGTAAGCGGGATTTATGAAAAAGCGGTACTCAGCAGTAGAAAGATTGAGTCAATCAGACAAACCTAAAAAAAGCACTTTGCGCTCAACCCAGATGTATACGGGGTTATGTTGCTCAGTGGTTTTGTCTCTTCTGTGTGTTAGTGCTTGCAGTCCAGACCCTGCTTCTGAAAATAGCTTGCCCAATGCAAATGCTTCGGATGCAGAAGATATCGAAGAAAATATCAGAAATTCTTATGCGCTTCTCGCCGCTAAACGTCCTGATATATGTCCAAAACTGCTGCAAAAAAACGTCGATGATGACACTATCGTCCGTACGGCTGAGGTCTTGATATCAGATTATTGTGACTATTATTTATACCCAGAAGCAGGTCAAAGCATCGATATTAATATTAATAGCGATCAAATCGAGACGTTATTAATTGTCCCAACCATGCATAACTTTGCCAATGGTCCTTATCAAGTTCAATCTTATGATAAACATGTGATTCGCTTAAATTATGTCGGGGCAACTCACAAACCCACGCGCTTAAGCTATGACGTAAACATCACCATCACTAGCTAACGTAACCTAAGCTGACGACTTTACATAGTAGTTAGTACTTGTAACGTCATCCTTTATTTTTCTATTGTCTATTCTTCTTGTATTTCATATAGCTACTTCCAATAGTTACTGCCAATAGCTATCTTTAATAATTTGTCTAAAAGCACTTTTATAAGTGCTTTTTTTGATCTTCATTATTATTAATAATCACTATTTATCGGCCTTCCAAGGATCCTCTTGTCCAACAGTGACAATCAAAAAGTTATCAGGTTTGAGCGTATCGCGCATGGTTTCATTGACCTCTGGTAATCGTACTTGCTCAATACGGCTCACATAATTGGTCAGATAATTATTGGGCAATTGATAAAAATTCATCATTCCCAATAAGCTATTGATACCGGCGTTGCTGGCAAAGCCCATCGGAAAACTGTTCTTTAAATTGTCGGTCGTCAAGCGCATCTCAGTGCTAGTAATACCATTATCCAAAGTATCATTGATGACGTCTAAGCTGGCATCAATAGCAGCGCGCGCTTTATCATTGCGCGTCGAAAAACCAATCTGGTAAGGGCCGCGCGCTAGCATCGGACTCATTGAGCCTGAAATACCATAGGTATAGCCAAGGTTTTGTCTGATTTCAGTCATCAGCCGCGCATTAAAGTCACTTCCTGCCAGCACTTCGTTACCCACGGCAAAGTTAGTTTGCTTCTGCTGTGCGATAGCATCGGTGGCGCGTTTATCGCCCAGTTGTCCCATTAGTACGGTCGTTTGGGTGCTGGGAAAAGGAATGTGAATATGCTGCGCTTTTGTCAGTGGTTTGGGCTCAGGTAGCGTTGTCGCGGCTTGACCGACCGGCAAGTCAGCAGTGATATTGTCAGCAAGTTTTTTGGCTTGGCTTAAAGTCAGATTGCCTGTCATCGCGATAGAAGCATTTGCCGCAACCAAATAGCGATTTTTGAAGTCGATTAATTCTTTTCTTTCAATAGTCGGTACACTGTCGAGTGTGCCAACGGAAGGGTGGGCGTAAGGGTGGTCGCCATATAAAGCTTCATTAAAAGCAATACTCGCAAGGCTATTGGGGTCTTGTTTTTGCTGCTGCAAACCGACCAATAACCGCGCTTTGTTACGAGCTAGGATATCTGCATCAAACGCTGGCTCATTCAGCATTTGAGTCATCAAGTCGACGGCAGGCAGTAGATGTTTGTCATCGGATAAGCTGCGTAGCGAGACGATAAACATATCTTTATAGGCGCTACTGCTCAAATTCACTCCCAAGGTTTCAACAGCGCGGGTGAACTCATTTTCATCTAAGCTTTTAGAGCCTTGTTCCAACATCGTAGCGGTCATATTGGCAATGCCAAAACCGGCTTTGCGTATGCTGCCATCTCGGGCACTACCTGCATTAAATCGTAAATCAATATCGACAATGGGCAGGGCGGTGGTGCGTACAAAAAGTACAGGAACGCCAGCTTTGGTTTTGAACGGTTGAATGGTTGGAACTGTGACTTTTAATGGCTTGGCATCAGCGACACTTGTGAGTGTTGATAGTGCGGCTATTGGTGCATTTATATCAACGGCAGCTGATGGCGTACGAAAGTCTTCGCTACCAGTGGTATCTGCCTGAGCGGTGGTCGTCAATATCGTCAAACCTAATAATATACTTAGGCTCAAGTAGGAACGCTGCTTAAACCCAGGTTCGAAACGAGGTTCGAAACGAGGTTCGAAACGAGGTTCGAAATGAGGTTTAAATTCGCGCTTTACTAATGACAATAAAGAGCTTTTTTTTGTATTTATGAGAAAAGTAGTCTGAGTCATGGCTTTCTTCTTATTAATAAGGTCTTTAGCATTGGCTTATCAGTGAAAATATTGACAGCACGTTGTTATTATTGATTTTTGCTTACCGTTTTTTGACTTATTTGCTTTGTAGATGCTTTTTCTTCGGAGGCTTGCTCTGTCGGCGGTATCACATGCATGACGGTCAAATTATCTTTGACCAAGTACTTTTTACTGGCCGCTTGAATATCAGAGATTTTGACACCATCGAGCTTGGCTGGTAATTCAGCAAGCAGCCTGTCATCGAGACCGATAGACTGTAGCGAGCCAATCATGCGCGCCTGACCCTCCATGCTATCTTGGGCATAGATCAATCCAGTGACCGTATTGGTTTTGGCGCGACTGATTTCATCATCGGCAATGGGATCGGTTTTGAGCTTTTCTATTTCAGAAATTATGGCTTGCTGCGCTTGTTCTAAGCTGACACCTTCACGCGGCGTCGCTTGAATTAAAAACAGTCCATCACCGCGATCGAGCAAGTCATAAGAGGTGCCAACTGTGGTGAGCAGGCCTTGTTCGCGTATCAGTCGGCTCTCTAAGCGAGCAGACAGACCACCATCCAATACGTCTTGTGCCAACGATAACGCGTAAGCTTGTTTTTCATTGGCTGTGCCGGCAGTGACGAGACTGGGCACGTTATAACCCATCAGCAAAACCGGTACTTGTACCGCTTGTTCAGACTCAACTTGCTGATAACCCCGGAAGCCCTTTTGACTGACAGCAGGGCGTTTGGGCAGATTGCTTGGTTTGAGATCACCGAAGTAGCGTTTGACTTGCGCCAACACTTCTGTTGGGTCAACATCGCCAACTATCACCAAGGTTGCATTGTTGGGTGCGTACCAAGTCTTGTACCACTCTTTTAGCTCTGGGAGCGTAATGGATTCAAGCTCACTCATAGGGCCAATGACAGATTCGCCTTTTGGGCTATCAGGTAGCGCCAACAATCGAAATGATTCATAAGCTTTGGCAAGTGGGTTGTCATCAGTACGTTGGCGTCGCTCCTCCATGACCACTTGGTGCTCTTTGGTAAATTCTTTGTCATCAAAGATTAAGTTTTTCATTCGATCGGCTTCAAGCTCTAGCGCCAGTGGCATACGGTTGGCTGGGAATAGCTCGTAATAACCCGTATAGTCATAACTGGTAAAGGCATTGTTAACGCCCCCAAATTTGGCGATTAGGCGTTCATAGTCGTCACTTGATACAGTAGAGGTACCTTTGAACATCATATGCTCTAGCAAATGCGAGATGCCGCCTTTATCAAGCGGCTCATCTGTCGAGCCTACTCGATACCAAATCTGGGTCATGGCGACGGGTGCGCGGTGGTCTTCTTTTACCACGATCTTTAGACCGTTTGCTAACTGATACTCATGCCGACCTGACATATCCATAAACAACGCTGACGATGGCTGGGATTCCTTGCTGTCTGGGCTTTGGACAAGTGCGTTTCCATCCGCTGACGAAGTAGTGCCAACGCTGTTAGTCTGACAAGCGGCAAGGGTAGTTGCTATCGCCAAAGCGCAGGCAAGGCGTAAGAAGCTAGCAGGTAAGGGTAAGGTCGAGGACATGGTAGGTTCTACTTATATAAAAAGATGGCTGAATGTATGCATGCTAAATATAGTAATCGACAGTGCTGACGTTACAGCGATTTATGTGCGCCAACCATCACGCTAGCCGTCGGCTTAAACTCTTGCGTGGTGTTACAGCCAGTCGCTGACAGCGCGATGGTGGTTATTAATAGAGCCGCACTGATATTGGCAATTTTTTTATAATAATCTGATAGCGATGACATAGGTGATTCCTAATATGAAGTTATTGAATAAAGCTCGCTAAGAGTAGGCGAAGTTACGCATATTGAAGGTCAGATTTTTGTGTCCAAACCTTAAGCTAAACTTTCTCAACCATTCATCTCATCTAATGAATTCTAGCATTTAACCTCGGTCTAGGATGGTAAAGGCTGAGAGCAACTTGAATTATGCTAAACTAGGCTAAAAATAATCTATCATTTGAATGATAGAAAACGGACGATATACTGACCGATTTTAAAATAAACATCTTACTAATAATGATAACTTTTAGGGCAGGCTTATGAATAACCCAAACAATAGAAATCGTGTGGTCATTAACCTTGACGGTGGTCTTGATGATTTAGATGACGATGATATTACCTTACCCAGCCTACCGGTGCAATCTATGCCCATCGTTGATGAGGATATCGTACCAACCAAACCGTTAGATGATGCTGGGATGACCGATAAGCATCATGACAATGCGGCAAATAATGACAATGCAGTGAATAATGATAAGGCCACAGAGCAAGAAACGACGACAAACAAAGACGTCTCAAGCGCCCATGCTGCTGAGAGTATCGCTTTAGCCACGCCGATTGTCACGACAGAGGAGCATAACGTACCTAAAAGTTCCTCTGAAAGTTTTTCGCGTGCCAAGGAAACAGAAGCTAACAGCAAGACTAATACGGCTTCAACCATTCCAACCATGCCATTACAAGAGCAATTGGGAGACACAGCAAGCGTAAGCCCAGAAAATAATAAAGTACAACAAGCAGAAAAGCCGTCGCCATTGCCAGAAGACTCACAAGAACAGCAGGATAATAAGAAAAAAGGCAGCTGGTTTAACCGTATGAAAACGGGGCTGAGTAAATCACGGAAGAACTTAGCCGAAGGGATGGTCAGTATCCTGATCGGTGGCAAAGAGATCGATGATGAGCTGTTAGAAGAAGTCGAAGATCAGCTATTGGTCGCCGATATCGGTGTCAACGCGACCAACCGTATCATCAAAAGTCTCACTGAGCAGACAGACCGTGGTGACTTAATTTATGCCCATTCATTGTATAAAGCGTTGCAAACGGAACTGGTTGATATCTTAACGCCAAAAGTCGCGCCACTGGTGATTGATACCAGCAAAAAACCCTTTGTAATTTTAGTAGTGGGCGTCAATGGGGTCGGTAAAACGACGACGATTGGTAAACTTGCCAAGCGCTTACAAGGCGAGGGCAAATCTGTCATGCTCGCAGCTGGTGATACATTCCGTGCTGCCGCAACCGAGCAGCTACAAATCTGGGGTGAGCGCAATAATATTCCAGTCGTGGCGCAGGGTCATGGCTCTGATAGTGCCTCTGTGATCTTTGATGCCATGCAATCTGCCAAAGCAAAAAATATCGATGTACTGATCGCCGATACTGCTGGACGCTTGCAAAACAAAACGCATCTCATGGCGGAGCTAGAAAAAGTCGTACGCGTCATGCGTAAAGCTGATCCAAGCGCACCGCACGAAGGCATGATTGTTCTCGATGCTGGCACGGGTCAAAATGCGATCAATCAAGTAGAACTCTTTAACAAAGTCGTCCCATTAACGGGTATTACGATTACTAAGTTAGATGGAACGGCCAAAGGTGGCGTGGTCTTTAATATTGCCGAAACCACAGACGTGCCGATTCGTTATATTGGCGTTGGTGAGTCGATTGATGACTTACGCGCTTTTAGTCCAAAGCAGTTTGTCGCCGCCTTGTTCGAAACCGACGATAAAGAGTAGTACTCGATAGTTTGTTTGAGTCGATGGTCAATGATAGAGCCTTAAAAACGTAATGATTTAACAGGGGAAAACCATGATAGTCACCGAAGCAGCTTTTGGATCTAACCAGTTAACGTTAATTGCCAGCGTCAATGAGCATAGCAGCCCTAAACTGGTTGAAGTCAACTGGCAGCAGACGGGTGACGCTTGGCATAGCTCAAAATCCATTCCCAAACTTAAAAAGCACTATGGCCTTGTTGATAAGAGCTTTACGTTTATCAATGAGGATAAGCTAAGCGAAAATGAACCGGCTCAAGCGCTACTATTAGAGACTATAAAGCAGTTGGATGAGTACTTTAAGGGTGAGCGTCAAGCGTTTGACTTAGCATTAGATCTGTCTTTGGGCACGCCATTTCAGCAACGAGTATGGCGGGCATTACAAAACATCGATCATGGCGCAACTATCAGCTATGCAATGCTGGCACGAAATGTGGATAATCCCAAAGGCTTTCGCGCGGTGGCCAATGCCAATGGTAGGAATCCTTTTAGCATCATCGTTCCTTGTCATCGCGTCATTGCTAGCGATGGTAAGCTTGGTGGTTATACGGGTGGGCTGGATAAGAAAGAATATTTGTTAGCGCTTGAAGGGGTCACTTGCAAGGCTTAGTCTAAAATAAGTGCTTATCACTCGTCACTAAAAAAAGGCCAAACATTAAAAAACGTTTGGCCTTTTTATTTGATATTCTCAACCCGAACTATTGCTCAAGTTGCGCCATTACCTCATCTGAGAAGTTCACATTGCTATAAACTTCTTGCACGTCATCGATGTCTTCTAGCATATCAATCATCTTCATGACTTTTTCGGCATCATCCACATTGTCTATCTCAGCAGTAGTTGACGGCGACATGGTTACTTCCGCGTTGTCAGAGACCAGACCTGCAGCATTAAGCGCATCTTTGACTTGACCGAAAGTTTCCCATTCGGTAATGACCAGCAAGCTGTCGCCATCATTTTCGATATCAAGCGCACCAGCATCTAGAGCGACCAACATTACTTCGTCTTCTAAGCTTGTGTCATTGAAGGTGATTTCACCGCGCTTAGTAAAGAGATAAGCCACTGAGCCAGAGGTGCCAAGATTACCGTCATTCTTAGTAAAGGCATGGCGTACTTCGCTGACGGTTCGGTTAAGGTTATCAGTCATGGTTTCGACTAATACTGCCACACCGCCAACGCCATAGCCTTCATAGCTCACTTCATCCATATTGTCATTGTCATCGCCACCCGTACCGCGAGCTACTGCACGATTGATAGTGTCCCTAGTCATATTGACTGACAATGCTTTTTCGATAACAGCACGTAAGCGTGGGTTTTTATCAGGGTCAGGGTCGCCTTGCTTGGCAGCTGAGACAATTTCACGAATAATCTTGGTAAATACTTTGCCTTTTACCGCATCTTGACGCGCTTTACGGTGTTTAATATTTGCCCATTTTGAATGGCCTGCCATATGACATCCTTAAAGTTTTACGTGGTTTTTATGGTGTGAATAAAAAGACTATGAATGATAATATTTGATACTTCATAAGCGGTTTTTATTATATGATTGAGCTGTTTTTTGAGGTAATTGACTTACCTGCAAGTTAACGATTTGTATGTCGTTAGCAGTGCTTTTTTGCTACACTATTATTTTTTGCGTTATGGCTGCCTATATCGTCACTTATCGAACCTTGATAATAACTATTGATAGTCATAAGGTGTGGGATATTATAAACCACTTTTACGCGTTTTGACCAATCTTAGCTTGTCCATCCTAGCCTAAATCGTTCGGTTTTTTTAAACCATTGATCTTGTGACTCTATTGACTCTATGAAGCAACCAACTAACGAAGCTATTACTCACCTGCGTAACCGCATTCATATTATTATCGAAGGCACAGATACCCGCATGGGTAAGCTTTTCGATGTTGTATTGTTGATAGCCATTTTGGCCAGTGTTGGGGTGGTAATGCTGGACAGCGTGCTATATATGCGTTTGCAATATGGCACGCTGTTTTTTTATGCGGAATGGTTTTTTACGATTTTATTTACCATTGAGTATGCATTGCGCTGGTTTTCAGCGCCCAACCGCTTTCGTTATGCCTTTAGCTTTTTTGGGGTAGTGGATTTATTATCTGTATTGCCCAGCTATTTAAGCCTGTTGTTTGTAGGCGTGCAGTATCTGTTGGTCATACGTGTTTTGCGTATTTTACGTATCTTTCGCGTACTCAAGCTCAAAGCTTACATGCAACAAGCAGGGTTTTTGGCCTCGGCACTCAAAACCAGCCAGCAAAAAATCACAGTGTTTTTCTTATCGCTGGTATTATTGGTTACGATTTTCGGCTCGATTATCTACGTGGTAGAGGGGCCTGAAAATGGCTTTACGAGTATTCCGCTGTCTATCTATTGGGCGGTTGTTACGATGACTACGGTAGGGTATGGCGATATGTCACCTAAAACTCCGTTGGGTCAAGCGATTGCGAGTATGGTCATGATTACGGGTTATTCAATCATTGCGGTACCAACGGGTATTTTTACTTCTGAGCTTGCTCGAAATATGCGTCCACAGCTTAA
Organism: Psychrobacter sp. TB67; assembly: GCF_000511065.1. Taxonomy (NCBI): domain Bacteria; kingdom Pseudomonadati; phylum Pseudomonadota; class Gammaproteobacteria; order Moraxellales; family Moraxellaceae; genus Psychrobacter; species Psychrobacter sp. TB67. The sequence goes on along the minus strand of NZ_AYYA01000028.1, from coordinate 88,885 downwards.
CCCCATTACGTGTCCGAACTGCGGAAAATTCGGTCATGCCGTGAGTGCTGTTTTTTGCGACCGCTGCGGCCATGCACTGCATGTGTAATGTTCACTAGTCTTTATTTTTCTATGTAGGCTAGAGGCTAGGGCGTGTCCTCAATTCAACCGATAGCAATCTAAATGGGCTAAAAATGGTTAAATCTTGCCAAACATCGTCAAATAGCTAGGTAATACATCGATATTATCTGCACTATTTTCCTTGTTTGACGGCAATTTACCTCATTTGTATCACCATTTTTAAAATGAGGACACGCCCTAGTTGGTTATATACTCAGCGACCAGTGGTGACAGGTCTATTTCAACACCCAAATTAACTAGGTTCCAATATTGTCCTGACACGGTACGATCTAGCATCATCGTCGTGGCTGAAGGTTGAAATTGCCCGAAGTATTTTAATGAGGTGCGCATTTGGCTGATGGCTTCATGATGAACTTGACTGCTGCCAAAATCAAAAGCCCCTTCTTGATAAGGTGCAATGGATAGCGGCTTCATACCAATAGCCAGCCACTTTTCATAGAATTCACCCGGCACATTTTTATCATCCTCACGGCGAATATCAAGAGCGATTAAGTCTTGCTCTAGTGCGGTCACATCACCTTTGACGGCATGCTGCGCGAAGCGGCGAAACAATTGAACCTCACTATGACTATAGCTGCGAATACCGCCAAAATCATAGGCTACGACACTGCCATCATGACGAAACGCAAAATTACCGGGATGGGGGTCACAGTGCATCCGGTATAAGCCAAACAGTTGACCTGCAGTAAAGTGAAACAGTCGTTTGGCGATTTTCTGTTTGATCTCATTATTCCACGTCGCGGCGACGGTCAGCGTCTCTCCAATCTCCTCAGTCAATGTCAAAACCCGTCTGGTAGAGTGGCTGTTAATGACTTTGGGGATAATAAGTCCTTGGTCATCAGTATGAAAAGCACCGAATACCTGTAGGTTGTGAGCTTCTTTGACATAGTCCAACTCATCATGCAGGCTTTGACGAATCTCGTTAAAGAGCTGCTCCTGCAATTGTTTGCTCATATTCAAGACGCCAGCGATTTTTAGCGCCATGCGCACTTGTTTGAGGTCACTATCACAGTTTTCATCGACATCGGGGTACTGTACTTTGACCACGACTTTTTGCCCAGAGGGTAGAATAGCCCTGTGTACTTGTCCAATGGAAGCGGCGGCAAAGGGTGTTTCTTCAAACATCGTAAACAGTTGATCGACAGGAGCTTTGAGCTCACGTTCTATTTGTGCCCGTATCTGCGCATAAGGCATGGGCGGTGCATCTTTTTGCAACTTTTCTAAAGCGGTCGCAACCTCAGGTGGAAATACGTCCTTATATTGTGAGGCAATTTGTCCCACTTTCATCACCGCGCCCTTCATTTCACCAAGCGTTTCGGCTATTTGAATACCCACGTCTTGCATCAATTCTGAGCGTGCCTGCAGACGTTTTTCTTCGTCACTTGATAGGTGCCTTAATGAGTTTTTAGCGGCTTTGCCGGCAATACTCGCTGTCATGCCAGCCAGTTTCATAAAGCGTTTTCCGGACGATTTTGCCATTCATATCACCATGTAGAGGTTTATTTACCAAACCGTAATTTTATTATTTTAAGCAAGTAATTGCTGTTTGACTAGTGTGCTAAAGATAAGGTTGTCTTGCGCGAATGAGTTTTTTCTTTCTGTATGACTTTCTCAATATATTTTAGCATCAGCCTAAAAGGACAGGGCTATTTTTTGCTGATTCTTTGATAAAAAGAGACGCTTAGAATGACTAAACTTACTATTTTTATCTTTGAATCGCCTAAAAAACAGTCTCTGTCAGTGCCATGATCGAATGTTCAACACGCCCTAATCATTTAGGTTTATCTTATAGGTATTAGCTAGCCAATAATCTAAAGCCATCTGATAACCTCTATGTCCTAAGCCACAAATGACACCGACTGCAATATCACTAAAGTAAGAATGCTGCCGGAAAGCTTCGCGAGCGTGTACATTAGACAAGTGCACCTCGATAAATGGCTTTTGCGTGGCCGATAACGCATCACGGATTGCGACCGAGGTGTGAGTGAACGCTGCAGGATTGATAATGATGGCATCTACTTGCGCTGCTGACTCTGCTAAAAGCCCATAGTGTTGAATCTCATCGACCAGCTTGCCTTCATGGTTTGACTGTATGCAAATCAGCTCAACACCGTAGTTTGCCGCGCGCTCAATGAGGCCCTGCTCAATATCTGCCAGCGTCGTATGGCCATAAATCTCCGGCTCACGCTTGCCCAGTAAATTGAGATTGACGCCATTAATCAATAATAATCTTTGGGTCAAGGTTGTTTTTACTGATTGGTCAACGTGTGCTACTGGCGCTGCTGATTGAGAAGGGGTGGTCATAATGCTCTCTATCGCTATTGAAGGCTACGGATGATTGATGCGTTACTGCTAAATAAGTAGGGTTAATACAGAAAAAGCTGTGCCATAAAACCCCTCTTATCGCATTATGATAACAGCTTGTCAGCAAGGTTATAAAAAAATTACATCAAAAATCAAGCTAAGTTTTAAAAACCGTGTTAAAAGTCTTTATGTTGCTAAAAACCCGTGCTATGATATTTTTTAAGCAATCTATATTGCGAATTTGTTACTACTACCATTATAAGTTTTTATAATGAAGCATCTAACATAAACGATGATGAGTACAAAAGCTATTTTGGTATGAGTAAAAGGTATAGCAAAACAGTACATTCAACATAGTTAAGATAAGCATTCATCTTGTCTGTCTATACGAATGTATGTTGCGTCATAGCGTTTAATTCTGATTTCTCAATCTTAGACCCCGTTTATATGCAATGTTGCAAAGGAATTTGGGGCTAAGCGACTTTTTTAGGAAGTAATATTATGTCAGCTCGTGAGCAAGGTATCGTTAAGTGGTTTAATGACTCAAAAGGCTTTGGTTTCATTCAACGTGATAGCGGAGAAGATATTTTTGTCCATTTCCGCGCGATCCAAGGTGATGGTTATCGCTCTCTAAAAGATGGCGAAAAGGTTGAGTTCAGCGTGGTCGAAGGCGACAAAGGTCTTCAAGCTGAAGAAGTCAGAAAAGTAGAAGAATAGTCGATACAGTCATTAGCACAGTTTAGTTATAATGTCTGGATAAACTACTGATATACTACCGAGTCAAGCCCGTCTTATCTTACCTATGTTGATTTTCATTCAGCATGATTGGTGAGGGTAGGCGTTGGGCTTGGCTTTTTTTATGCTTATCAATGTACAACTTTTAGAGGCGTACTTATATTGGTAGCGATATACAGCTAGGCTGAGTCTTGGCATAAGCCTATCATTGATTGAAAAATACAAGCGATTCATACAAAAGGATGATTTTTTGAGTAATTTTACAGCGTTTACTGATTTACCACTCTCTGCACCGACCTTGCGCGCGGTAAGTGATTTAGGTTTTACTGAACTGACGCCTATCCAAGCACAAATATTACCGCATACCTTGGCAAATCAAGACGCTATCGGACAGGCACAAACTGGCACCGGTAAGACGGCAACGTTTTTGTTGACCATTATGGAGGCATTACTCAAGCGTCCTTTTACCAGTGATGAAGAGCGCTATCTAGGTGAGCCGCGCGCAGTGGTTATGGCACCAACCCGCGAGCTTGCACAGCAAATATTTGATGATTGTATCGCTTTGACCAAATACACCTCGCTACACAGCGTTTGTATTATGGGTGGCACCAATTATGAGACCCAGCAGCATGAGCTTGAGCGTCAATATGTCGATATTTTAGTAGCGACGCCCGGTCGTCTGATTGATCTTGCCAATAGGGGCATGGTCTATCTGGATCGAGTAGAAGTGCTGGTGCTAGATGAAGCAGATCGCATGTTGGATATGGGTTTTATTCCGGATATCAAGCGCTTGGTTGGTCGGATGCCTTCGAACACCGATCGCCAAAGCTTGTTATTCTCAGCCACTTTTAACCAAGATGTGATGAACTTGGCCTATCGTTGGTTACATGAGCCGCAATTTGTTGAAATTGAGCCTGAGCATAAAACCAGTGAATTGGTGGATCAGCATTTTTACTTATTGACAGAAGATCAAAAACTAGAAGCCTTACAGCGTATTATCAGCGATAGCGCTGTCGATAAAGTGATTGTCTTTGCCAATCGTAAAGACCAAGTCAAGCGTCTCTATCACAAATTGCGCCAAGGACATAAAATTGTGATGTTGTCAGGCGATGTCATTCAGCAAAAACGCGAAAAATACTTACAGCGTTTTAAAGATGGTCATGCTTCTATCTTGGTCGCCACTGATGTCGCAGGGCGCGGTATTCATGTCGATGATATCAGCCACGTGGTCAATTATACCTTGCCTGATCAGCCAGATGATTATGTACACCGCATTGGTCGTACGGGACGCGCTGGACAGACTGGTATCAGTATTAGCTTCGTTAGTGAAGATGATGCTTTTAACATCCCTGCGTTAGAGAAGCATTTAGATACCAAGTTTACGCTTGAGCAATGGCAGGAATAACTGGTCTAATTTGGACTTTGTCTTAATAATTTCGGATTAATAGAAAAGCCCTTAACATCCTGATTGATGTTAAGGGCTTTTTTCTGATTAAGACACGCCCTAGCGCTTTGATTTTTTATTCAGCATTTTCTATCATAGCATCCTGATTGTTTTTCATGTCTGCTTCGCTACTCTTATTGTTCATATCATGCATACTGTGATCCATTGTATCAGCCACAGCAGGTGTCATGTCATGATTCATTTGACTCATATCATGATGGCCATGGGTATCAGTAGTCGTCGCAGAATGGCTGCCATGATCCATCGTTCCATCCATGGTCATATCCATCATCTGTGAATCATTCATCTGCATATGATCGCCATGCATAGTGGACATATCATGCCCACCATGCATATTTGCCATCACTAATGGGACGACAATGATCGCCATACCTGACACGACCATCAGTGCTCCATTCATCTGACGTAGACGAAAGCGTCCAATCTTGTCGCGTAGCCAACCAACGGTTTCGTGTGTGGCAATCAGCATCGGTACTGTACCCAAGCCAAAGACGAACATTAATGCCGCGCCGCTTAATGGATTATGAGCAACCACTGCAATCAGTAGAGCGCCATAAACCAAACCACAAGGCAAAAATCCCCACAATAGACCCGCTGACAATGCTCGTGGAAAGGTGTTTAAAGGAAAAACTTTTTGACGAAGGGGACTGAGATACTGCCAAAAACGCATGCCATAGCGTTCAAGCTTACTCAAAAATGGCGCACCAAGCATGGTCACACCAACAAACACCAATACCAAACCTAATAAGATACGCGGCATATTATTGCCTCGCATCAAAGGCTCTAAAACAGTCGTACCAATCAAACCTGCGACTAAACCCAACAGCGCATAGCTGCTAAGACGCCCTAAATGGTAAGTTACCACAAGGGCGCGGCGTTTAGCGGGGCTGACGTCTTTCATCGATAGACCAAACGCTGTCACCAGACCCCCGCACATACCCAAGCAATGTGGTGAACCAAAAAATCCCATTAGTAATGCCGCAACAAGTAAGGCGGTGGTCATGGGGCAATTCTCCTAAAAATGGCAAAAGGCGCGCCTACTTTTATAATTGGTCTTTAATATAGCGGGTCAGCAATATAGTTTGATTACTGACAAAAACATCAACAGTAGGGCGCACAGGTAAGATGATTTAAAGCTATGGTTTGAGGTTGTCATCGATATCATTATCGATGGGATTTTCCCCATTCGCTAATTTGTCATTATTAGCAGTATCCGTCGCGATAGTAGAGTTAGTCTGTGTACTTGCTGCTGATTGCTCGTGAGCCTGCATGGTTTGCCGACGTTCTTGACGATCATCTAATATAATACGCTGTGAAGCGTTGTCTAAATCTTCAAATTGGTTTGATTTAACCGCATAACGTACTGCCCAAATGGCAACCACAAACAGCATGAGACTTAATGGAATTAATAAAAATATACTGAGCATGGCAAATCTCTTTTATAGCAGTTTCTGACGTTATTATACACTTGTCATCAGGGTGATGGACGACTTGTAGAGGTAAAAGTAATATAGCGAATGATTAGAAAATGGCAGGTGCAGAGGTTAATGACGGCTGAAACTTATTGCTATAGTCAAAATATCCTAAAAACGCAATACATGATGGTTCGACATTACTTTTCACTGACTATAACATTATTGCACAGGCTTTTTTGCTGCGTTTCCTCTGGGGGTCAATAGCTGCTGTGAAGTGACATCATTGGCATGGCGGCAGTCCATCTGCGGACGTATCACATCACGCAAATAGGCGGCGACTTCATAGACGGCGCGCCGTGAATGGCTCAAGTTTTGTGCTGGTTTTATCCAATCACGCCTGACGGGCAATGGCGCATCAATAGGCGTGCTATTGATACCATTTAAAGCAAATTGTCTACGCGCCCGTGCCATATGATAGCTGTCGGTAATAAGGTACACGTGACGTAGTGGAATGCGCTTAGCGGTAAAGCGGGCATTTTCGCAGGTATTCATGCTAGCGTTTTCGCTTATCAATCCATCAATGCCATGCTCAATGAGCCATTGACCGAGCCACGGCGCTTCGGCACCGCTGAGGACAATAGGCAGCGGTAAATCATGATAGGCAGTGGCAGCGGTACGGGCGCGATTAAGACTATAGCTATTGAGGATGATTTGGTTATTGTGATCGTTGGTTAGGCCACCACCTAGCACCACATAGGCAGTAGGAGGAGAGCTTTTGGCAGCCGATGGCATGCTAGGTAATGGCAACAGCGCAAATATATAAACGATTACTTGCGAGAATAGCGGGGTGAATAAGCTAATTAGCACCAAAATAACAGACGTTGAGCCGAGCAAAAAGGTGATGTTAATGATACGAAACAGCTTCACCATACGTTCCGCTGACCGCAAATAATAGCGCCATAAGCGTTTGGATAATAGGCGCTTAGACCACATGCTCATCATACCCAATAGAGCCATCTGCATTTATCCAAACCGGCTCACGCGATAGTTGAATCGCAAATTTTTCATAGACCTGAGCAGCGATATAGTGTTGGGCAGTGGCTACGTCATCTTGGGTTGCTTGATAAGGGCTATGATTGGTCAGTACCAGCGCTTGCTGCTGGTGGGTAACAATAGGAACAATACCGCCCCCCTTTAAGCCAGCTTGTTCAATCAACCAACCGGCGGCAACCTTTACCGTCGCATCGGGTATTGGGTAGCCAACGATAGTAGGATAAGTTTGTTGAAGAGTGGCAAACTGTGCTTGCGAAATAATAGGGTTTTGAAAAAAACTACCGCAATTCGGCAGCTGTTTAGGATCGGGGAGTTTTTGCTGACGAATATCAATGATTGCTTGCATGACATCGGCGGGGGTAGGCTGTAGGCGATTTTTCTGCTCAGCATAGCGCTGCGCTACTGTCTGTACATCACCATAACTGGCAAGAATTTTACTCGCATCGGTATGCAGTCTAAATCCTACACGGCTGATCAACCATTTATTGGGCGTGCGCTTAAAAACACTATCGCGATAGCCAAACTGGCAGTCTGTCAGCGATAGACGATGCCACGTTTGCGTTGGCAAATGATAAGCACGGACGTATTGCAAACAGTCTTCTAACTGGACACCGTAAGCACCGATGTTTTGTACGGGCGCCGCTCCGGTCAGACCTGGTATCAAGGCTAGATTCTCTAGTCCATACCAGCCTTGCTCAACGCTATACACCACGAAGTCATGCCAGTTCTCACCCGCCATCACTTCTATATCGACATAACGCTCTGTTTGCGCCGTCATCGTGATGCCACGCATCTGTGGCTGTAATACCGTCGCCTTCAAATGCGCTGGCAACAACACATTGCTGCCGCCAGACAATACAAATAATGATGGCTGATGCTCAGGATTATTAGCATAACTTGCCATCAAACTGTCTAGCTGGGCTTCATCTGTTAGGGTCACGACAGAGTCAGCGACACATGCCAATGCCATGGTATTACCATGCGACAAATCGACCGACTTAGCATTAAGTAAGCTAGGCGGTAAATCAGTCGACATAGTCTGTTGAGCGCTAGAATCAAGGCGAACAGCTGAGGTCATAACATAGCCTATATGGCAAATATAAAAAATTATGCGATGTTTAGGGTCTGTTGAACATTCAAATATCAGCCTTTCAGGGCAGGGCTATTTTTTGCCAATACATGGCGAAATTATCTAACCTAGAATGACTAGGCGTCAAAAATTTCACTGCGTATTGTCTAAAAAATAGCCACTGCCAGTTCCACATTTGAATGTTCAACAGACCCTATTATAAAGGATGCAGGGTGCAAAAGTAGCATAAATATAGATTGTTTGGCTAGCAAGTCTTCCAGCTTTCAATCCAGGCTTGTGCACTTGACTCAATACGTTCAATCACCTCTTCAAAAGCATCGCTATCGCCTTTATAAGGGTCTGGCACGTCATCGCCGCCGTAGGTCGGATCTTCTTCACTGAATAATGCCAACTTCGCTAAATGGTCGTCTGTGCCCGCTAAACTATCTTTGATGGCCTGTAGATCAGCTAAATTCTGCGTGTCCATCGCCAGTATCAAGTCAAAATTGCGAAAATCGTCTGCACTCACTTGACGGGCAACCAGCTTGTTGATTTTATAACCATGGGCTTTTGCATGGCGCTGCGCTCGCTCATCGGGCGCATGACCAATATGCCAGTCGCCAGTGCCTGCTGAGTCTACCTTGATTGACAAGCCTGCGATCGCCGACTGCTGACGAAAAACCTCCTCAGCAGTCGGTGACCGGCAAATATTTCCTAAACAAACCAATAATACAGACGATGGAGTACAAGTTTTCATCAGCATAATATGACCTTTTCTTACAGCAAAAAAAACATGCTATAAAAAACCAGCATGGGTAATGCGGTTTATGAGCATGCTATCTAGTAAACTAATAAGGGATCAGCGTAACGCTTAATACCTTGAATGGCAAGGGCAGAAGCTAAACAACAGGGTCACGCCAGTGATTATTGCTCAGCTGCTCAGCTTTTAGATATAGAATGATTTGTTAACATTAGTCTTGGTTGCTTTTAAAGCGTTGTAAATCGCGGCGCTCTTTTTTATTGGGCTTGTTATCAGGGCGGGCAAGGTTGGCAAGTTTGCGCTGCTCGGCATAATAAGCGCGGCGCTCTTCACTCTCCTCGGTCTCTGAATATAACACTTGCGCGGCAGTCGCATTACCACGTTGCGCTGTTAATGTTTCGACGACGATGGTTTTTTCGGTCATGGCAGTGGCTGAGCCTTGGCGAATACTCAACTCATCTCCGACGGCAATCTCTTTACTGGTCTTGACTCGGCTACCAGCATAATGTACCCGTCCGCTTTCGATGGCTTCTTTGGCAAGGGTACGGGTGCGATAAAAACGCGCGGCCCATAACCATTTATCGAGACGCATACGCACAGCATCGGGCTGGCTATGGCTGGGCTGATTGTGGTTTTTATTGTGTTTACTCATCAAAACCTCATAGATATCAATAAACTAAGATAATAATGGTGCTTTTTTTAGGGATTAAAAGAGCGTTAAGCGATTAAATAATGGTGGTTTTTAGTGATTAAGTCCAATAAAAGATATATTGATAATGGTTTTTGGCTCATAACCTACTTACACCATTGTTTTTCACAAGGTACACCATCATTATTACCATCCATTTTCGTATTAGGGCAATGCTGTATAAAATAAGTTGCTTCTGAGCAGGATGTCATTTGTGAACAATGCTTTCTACCATCACATGAAAACGTGGGTAAGGTGGTAGTTACTGGTGCAGGTGTAGTGATAGGTGCATTGGTTGGCATGATAGAAGCTGAGTTTGGATTGTCATCAACATAGGACGGCGGTATGTCGTCAAAATCATCAAAATTCACTGGAATCCGTTCAGAATTTGCCGTAGTCGATACTGTATCAGACACGTTGTTAACATTATTATTTTTAGGGTTTAGTATTTTATAACCCACCAATGCTAACACCAGCAAGACGACAACCATTAATGTTTTTTTCATAGCGGCTCTTTATTTTGTGCCTGTTATTTTGTGCTTATTATTTTATGCCTACAATCTTGTTGCTATCTTTCTTGTACCTATTTGCCCAAAGCAAAATAGTATCAATGAGAGTAAAACATAGTTGATATTCATAAATAGGTTTTGGGTTTAGTTAAATACTATTGTGAGCAGCCACTTTTGCAGCCATTGCTAATGCATCGTTGGTATCTAAATGCTCTAAGCCTTTTATTACACCAGCGATATTGTCTGCTGTTTTGTTCTGGCTTAATTTAAATTGGGCTTGTACCGAGTCAATCGCAAACCTAAAGCCAATAATACCTCGGCACATGGCATCGATATAAGCAGTGGGAGCATCCTCTAGTGACCAAGGATTGTCTGAAACAATCTCTTGCTGCGCTGTCGTGGTGGCTAATATCCATTTGAGTTTGGCAGTATCTTCGAGCAGTTCAATCTTAGACTGAATATGCACACTTTGGTAGTTCCACGTGGGCACTTCTTTATGGGTATTGGCTTTGCTAGGATACCAGTTAGGGCTAACATAATGCCCGGAATCTTGAAAGATAATCAACCATGAAGTATCTGCTAGCGCATCCAAATAAATAGGGTTTTTGCGACCAAAATGACCGTAAAGATAGCCGTATTGAGAATTGATGTTTGCATTATCTTTATACCAAAATAACGGTATATGACAGGCTTCGATGCCTTTATTGGTTTGAGCAATGATAGTCGCTAAGGGCTTCGCTGCGATAAAGTCGATAATATTATCGAAATCTTCCTCACAAAAAACTGAAGGGATATGCATCGTATTCTCTATATATTGAGTTTATCACATCAATTTCTAATATTAATAAGCGACCACTCCCAAAAAGAGAGGTCGCTTGCAGTACTCCATGAGCGTTATTTTAAAAACAGTTGATAACCGACATTGTCAGTGATGGAAGTACAATCATAGCCAATATCAAGTAAGGCATCTTGCAGTAAACGTGAGTTGCTTTCAGAGGCTTGTAGACCCACTAACACGCGTCCTTCAGCAGCGCCATGGTTGCGATAATGGAACAAGGTAATATTAAAATCGTCACCCAGCTTTTCTAAGAAGGTCAATAGCGCACCCGGACGCTCAGGAAAGGTAACTTTTAATAATTGCTCATTTTCGACATGGGCATGACCACCAATCAAATGACGGATATGCGATTTAGCGATGTCATCATCAGTTAAGTCATGTGCTGTATAGCCATCAGAAGCTAATTGGTTACTAATCGTTAGACGTTCTTTATCACCTTCTTTTAAAGCAATACCGACGAAGATTGCAGCAGGCTCCATCGAGTCTGGTGATTTTTTGCTATCGGCACGGTAGTTAAACTCGGTGATATTACGTCCGTGTAGGCTACGGCAGAAGTTTAAGAATGCCCCAGTCTGCTCAGGGATGGTCACGCCAAAGATGGCTTCCTTTTTCTCCCCTATCTCAGTACGCTCAGCGATATAGCGCAGACGGTCAAAGTTCATATTGGCACCGCAGATGATGCTTACGCAGTTTTTGCCTTGTAGACTATGAGCTTCGATATATTTTTTCATGCCCGCAACGGGTAACGCGCCAGCAGGCTCAACGATGCTACGGTTTTCTTCAAAGATGTCTTTGACGGCAGCGCAGACTTCATCATTGGTACAAGTGATAACGTCAGGCTCGACCAAAGGCCCTGAGTTATCGCTTTTTTGCATACGGACGATATCAAAAGGCAATTCACCAATTTGCGCGACTGCCACACCATCGACGAACAGTCCTACTTGCTCAAGTTTTACGCGTTCGCCAGTCTCTAACGCCGCTTTTAGGCAGGCCGATTGTTCTGCTTCTACAGCGATGACTTTAACGTGCGGGGCAACTTCACCTAGGAAGGCTGCGACACCTGAGACCAAACCACCACCACCAACTGCAACGAAAACATAATCCATGTTGCGCCACTGCTGGGTTAGCTCAAGTCCAATAGTGCCTTGTCCAGCGATAACCAATTCATCATCGTAAGGAGGAATGAAGGTTAAGCCTTCACGCTCAGCACGATCAATCGCATAGCGGTTGGCTTGATCGAAGCTATCACCATGCAGATCAACGTTGCCACCAAGCGCTCTGACGGCATCTACCTTGATATCAGGGGTAGTGGTTGGCATAACGATGATATTATTAAGCGATAACTTGCGTGCCGAGTAAGCCACGCCTTGCGCATGGTTACCTGCCGACGCACAAATCACGCCGCGCGCTTTTTGTTCATCGCTCAATTGGCTGATGCGGTTATAAGCACCGCGCAATTTAAAGGATTTGACTGGTTGCAGGTCTTCGCGTTTAAAACGAATATCATTAGCAAAACGTTGGGTCAGCTTGGGTGCAGCTTCAAGTGGCGTTTGAATAGCAACGTCATAGACAGTGGCTTGTAAGATGGCGCGTACCCAATGTGACAGCATAATGATCCCTAAAAAATGAATATAAAAACGAAATAGATTAGCCTATGCTGATTTTGATTATCATGCAAGGCCCTATTGCAGTTTTTATAGCAGTTTTACTGCACTGATGGTTTTTAAGTAAAAAAACAGCCTTCTTATAGGGTAGTGAATTCAAAAGTATTGAATTATTTCCATATGTCTGTATTATTGGACATATGGAAATAACAAATGCTATCGCAAGCTTCGCTGCGCTTTCTCAAGATACTCGTCTCAAAGCCTTTAGGCTACTTGTCAGTCAAGAGCCTGAGGGCTTGCCTGCGGGTGAGATAGCCCGTCAGCTGTCTGTGCCGCATAACACTATGTCGGCGCATTTATCGGTGTTGGCACGAGCAGGGTGGGTAGTGTCAAAACGCCAAAGTAGGCAGATAATTTATCGCGCCTCGTTGTCGCATATGGAGGTGGTCGTGCAGTTTTTATTGCAAGATTGCTGTGCGGGACATCCAGAGCTGTGTGCTTCGCTGATGGATAGTTTAAGCGGCTGTGAGCCTGCCAAATCTAATAAACAAGACAGTCTGTAAAGCACGCCCTAATAACTAGATTCAAAAAATAGGTGAAATCGCTATGAAACCATTAATTTTTCATAATCCAAACTGCGGTACCTCTCGCAATACGCTTGCCATCATAAAGGCATCAGGTGAACAGCCAGAAGTGGTGGAGTATCTAAAAAACCCGCCAAGCCGTGACGAGTTGGTTGAACTCTTGGCAAAAATGAACCTCTCGCCAAGAGAGTTGCTACGTAGTAAAGAAGCCATCAATGATGAGCTGGGCTTAGACAATCCTGAGCTGTCTGATAACGACATTATCGATGCGATGATGGCGCATCCTATCTTAATCAATCGTCCTATCGTGGTCACGGATAAAGGCGCAGCGTTATGCCGACCTTCAGAGCGAGTGTTTGAATTGTTAGAAAACCCAGTGAGCAGCTTTACTAAAGAGGATGGAGAGGTTCTACATCATGGTAAAGGTTAATACAGGGCAATATGACGTCGATGACTTAGCCAATCTAGATGACTTGCCCAATATTGATGCCAGTCAATTACAACCGATTGATATTGAGTCATTGATTGCGCCAAATGATCCGCGTCATCCGCCTAAAATACTAGTGCTATACGGGTCATTACGTGAGCGCTCGTTTTCGCGGCTGGCGGCTGAAGAGGCAAGCCGTCTATTACGTTGGTATGGCTGCGAGGTACGGATGTTTAATCCATCGGGTCTACCGCTGCCAGATGATGCTGATATCAATCATCCAAAGGTACAAGAGCTGCGCGAGCTGGCGCAGTGGTCAGAGGGTATGCTGTGGGCGAGTCCAGAGCGTCACGGTAGTATGACTAGCATTATGAAAGCACAAATCGATTGGATACCACTCGCACTGGGCGGCGTACGTCCAACCCAAGGCAAAACCTTAGCGGTGATGCAAGTCAGCGGTGGCAGTCAAAGCTTTAATACCGTCAATCAGCTGCGTATTCTTGGGCGCTGGATGCGTATGATTACTATCCCCAATCAATCGTCTATCCCTAAGGCCTTTTTAGAGTTTAATGACGATAATCGCATGGACAAGTCGCCCTTATATCTGCGTCTCGTTGATGTCTGTGAAGAGCTGGTGAAGTTCACTTGGCTCACTCGTGGACGCTCAGCTTATCTGACTGATCGCTATTCAGAACGGGTGGAAAGTGCTGAGGAAGTGTCACAGCGCGTCAATCAAAAGTCGCTGTAATATCTCCTAGTTATAATCAACACGCTGTAAATAAGGTTGCTCCATGCTCGCATTAACTATCTTTATCGTGACTTTGGTTTTGGTGATATGGCAGCCTAAAGGATTAGGCATTGGTTGGAGCGCGCTGGGTGGGGCTTTAATCGCCTTAGCTTTTGGCGTGGTGCAATTATCCGATGTCGGTGTGGTATGGGATATCGTTTGGGATGCGACCTTTACCTTTGTGGCGCTTATCATCATTTCGCTTATATTAGATAAAGCGGGATTCTTTGGTTGGGCGGCCCTACATGTGGCTAGACTTGGCAATGGGCAAGGGCGGTTGTTGTTTCCTATGATTGTGATATTGGGCGCGTTTATCTCCGCGTTTTTTGCCAATGATGGCGCTGCATTACTATTGACACCGATTGTTATCGCTATCTTGCTACGGCTTAAGTTTTCACCGCCATCGGCATTGGCTTTTATCATCGCCACGGGCTTCATTGCTGATACCGCCAGCCTGCCGTTAGTGACCTCCAATCTGGTCAATATCGTCAGCGCTAATTATTTTGATATTGGCTTTGGACGTTATGCGGCGGTCATGGTGCCGGTAAATATCGTTTCTGTCATCGCGACATTAGCAGTGCTATGGGTGGTATATGCCCGCCAAATTCCAACACACTATTCCATCGCCAATCTTAGCGCACCTGTATCCGCTATTGAAGATCCGCTGGTTTTTAAGGCAGCTTTTCCGCTGCTTGCCTTGTTATTGGTTGCTTATTTTGCCACCGAGTCACTAGGTATTCCTATCTCCCTCGTCACTGGTGCGGCGGCATTGCTGCTGATGGCAATCGCAGGCCGCTGGTGGCAGGGCGGACGAGATGCCGTTGTTTCTGTGCCTGATGTCGTACGTAACGCGCCTTGGCAAATCGTCTTGTTTTCTGTTGGTATGTATTTGGTGGTGTATGGCTTGGGTAATGCAGGACTGACGGCTTATGGTGCCCAAATACTTAACTGGCTAGGGCAGCAGGGCAATATTATCGCTACGGTAGGGACGGGATTTCTTTCAGCAATCGTGGCCTCTATCATGAATAATATGCCATCCACCTTAGTAGGCGCATTGGCTATTGATAGCGCGCAAGTACCCGCAGCGACTTGCGAGCTGATGATTTATGCCAATGTGATTGGCAACGATTTGGGTCCGAAGTTTACGCCCATCGGTAGTCTGGCGACCTTGTTATGGCTACATGTATTGGCAGAGAAAGACTATAAAATCAGCTGGGGGCAGTATATGAAAATCGGTCTGCTTATTACACCGCCAGTGTTACTAGCCACGCTGTTGGCCTTAGTGTTTTGGTTGCCTTATCTGTCTGAGTTTTAACCAATTTAGACAGAAACCCCCACATCTATAGGAGGCTGGTCGTTCATAAGACATTCATATAGGTTATAGATTATGGTTGGAATACCTCATTATTAGAATCGGTTTTACGCTGACATCTATTAAAGCCATCGGTTATAATAGCGGCGCATTTTACCTTTTTTACAATGATACGTTTATTCTGCCAAGGATTTATAATGAGTGATCAGCAAGCACAAAAGCAGGCCGCCGCCAAAGCAGCGCTAAGTTATATCGAAGACGACATGATACTTGGAGTAGGCACGGGCAGTACGGTGAACTGTTTGATTGAATTGTTGCCGACCATCAAGCTTGCTGGCGCGGTTGCAAGCTCGCAGGTGACGGAAGACAAACTTCGTGCTCTTGGTATTGAAATCGTTGATTTGAACTTTGCTGGCACGCTAGATGTCTATATTGATGGTGCTGATGAAGTTAATGCGCATTTACAATTGATTAAAGGCGGTGGTGGCGCACTGACTCGTGAAAAAATCGTCGCTGCAGCGTCCAATAAGTTCATCTGTATGGTTGATGAGAGTAAGAGCGTTGAGATATTGGGTCGCGAGTTCCCCGTACCGATAGAAGTACTACCACAAGCGCGCTCGTATGTGGCACGTCAATTGGCTCGTCTAGGCGGTGATCCTGTTTACCGTGAAGACTTTGTGACTGATTATGGTAATGTAATTTTAGATACTTATGATTTGGATGTTAGTAATCCGATAGCGCTTGAGAAAGAGTTGAACAATATCGTTGGGGTCGTCTGTAATGGTATCTTTGCTGCCAACCAAGCCGATGTATTATTAAAAGCGGGCAGTACTGGCGTAACGACCTTTACCCGTTAAAGGGCTTGTTAACTGACTAATAATTGTTGGGCGACAATAAAAAGGCAGACCACGAAAAGTGGTCTGCCTTTTTTTAGCGTCATTTTAAGGCGTGCCCTGATTTTGAAAATGTCTCGTTCACATTGAGGATGCGCTCTAAAATGCGACTGGTTGAATGGCTGCTATTAATATGATGAGTTTGATTGGGTAGGTAGTTTAATCTTATCTTTTAATAAAAATTCCATCAGTGCTTTTTGGGCATGCAAGCGGTTTTCTGCTTCGTCCCACACTACTGAACGCGGGTCATCAAGCATATCGTGAGAAATCTCTTCACCGCGGTGCGCAGGCAAGCAATGCATAAACACCACTTCTGGATCAGCTTTATCGAGTAAAGACGGCGTCACTTGATAAGCGGCAAAACGGCGCGCACGAGTGTTTTGTTCAGACTCTTGCCCCATGCTTGCCCATACATCGGTGACAATTAAGTTTGAATCTTTCGCCGCTTCTTGTACGTTTTCGACAATACTGACGCAATGCGAGAAGCGTTTCATCAACTCAGGGTCAGGCTCAAAACCATACGGGGCTGCTACACGTAGCTCAAAGCCAAACTGATTGGCTGCTTGCATGTAGGATGCGCACATATTATTGCCATCACCGACCCACGTCACGATTTTATTTTCGATACTACCGCGATGTTCATAGTAGGTTTGCATGTCAGCCAAGAGCTGGCAAGGATGAAAGTCATCGGTAAGGGCATTGATAATAGGCACGCTTGAGTATTCAGCAAAGGTTTCAACTTTTTCGTGACCAAAGGTACGAATCATAATGATATCGACCATGCTAGAGATGACACGTGCTGAGTCTTCTAACGGCTCGCCGCGACCGAGCTGAGTATCATTTGGCGATAAAAAGATAGCGCTACCACCGAACTGCCCCATGCCAGTCTCGAATGAGATGCGTGTACGGGTTGACGACTTCTCAAAGATCATGCCGAGCGTACGACCCACAAACGGTTGATATATCTCACCGGCGTGTTGCATCTTGCGCAACTCGCTGGCGCGTTTGATTAGGTTTTCTAGTTCTTGTTGGGTTAAATCAGATAAGGTCAAAAAATGGCGCAAACTCATAGTAATCCTAGCAGTCGATCGCGGTCAATGAAACGTCATCAGTCTGTAATAGCATTGCGTCAGTGCGTATGCTGGGGTGACAACAAACTTTTAGTATAGCGCAATTAGTCTTAATGTAAATGTCCAATTTTTCTGCGCTTAATATACCCATCATTCGAGCGTTAAGTTTATGGTTGTCTTGCGATATTAAGCTTGTATACGGTTTGGCCTTAAGCTGAGACGGCATAATAGCTCGTAGCTAATGGTGCCAGCGTGGGCAGCGACTTCGTCAACGTGTGGCGCATCGCCCCAGAGTACGACCTTACTATTCAACGCGATATCTTCTGGTACGCTACTGACATCAATGACGATCATATCCATGGCTACTCGTCCAAGTACCGCACATCGGTAGCTTTGATGGTTTATGCTATCGATGACAGAGACGTAAGCGTCGTCGCTAACCACACGTGGATAGCCGTCACCGTAGCCGATACTTACTAATGCCGTTTTGGTGTCCTGTTGTGCGGTCCAGCGGCTACCATAACCAATGGCATCTCCTAGATCGACCGTCTGCAGTGCCATAATCTGGGCGCTAAACTCCATCGCTGGCTGCAAACCCAATTCTTGCGCATTTTTATCAATGACGGGGGCACTACCATATAAGATGATGCCGGGACGTACCCAGTCGTAATGGTGCTCTGGGAAATTGACGATACCGGCTGAATTGCATAAGGAACCTTTAATATCGGCGCTAATGGTTGCTTGCAACGTACTTAACACCTCCGAAAACCGCTGAATCTGTAGCGCGTTTAATGGATGAGTGCGGTCATCGGCATTGGCAAAGTGAGTCGTTAAAATAAGCTGATAACCTGCTTTATGTAACTGTATAGCCGCTGCAATCACACCTTCTGCATTGAAGCCCAACCGGTTCATACCAGTGTTGTATTTAATCCAAACTACTCTGGTTGCGCTATCAGCGGCTGGCATATTGTCCAACGCCCACTGCAACTGCTGGTTATGATGAATCACGCAGCTAATATCATGCTCAATCGCTTGTTGCCACTCATCAGCGGTAAAGGCACCTTCGATTAAACCAATGGTTTTATCCCAGCCCAATTGTCTGGCTTCCAACGCCTCAGTTAAGGTTGCAACGCCGATACCATCAGCTTGTGATAATGCGGGCAGTACCGCTGCGATTCCGTGCCCATAAGCATTGGACTTGACCATAGCGAGGACTTTAGACTGGGGTGCCAGTTTTTTAACTTGGTTAAGATTATGAGTGATGGCTTTTGGTTTAATAGTAATGGTGCGCATAATCGGCTTCTTTATCAGCAAAGTTATAAAGCCAGTGAAACATCGATCAACTGATGAATCACTGGCCTTTTTATTAATCGTTATTTATTGATGGATACTTATTCATCATTTTCGAAACTCGCGTTTTGATAGTATTCTGGCGTCAGGTTAATAAAGCGGGTAAATTGCCCTTCAAAGCCCAAACGTAGGGTACCGATAGGGCCGTTACGCTGTTTACCAATGATGATTTCAGCCACGCCTTTGTGATCTGAGTTTTCATTATAAACCTCATCGCGATAGATAAACATAATCAAATCGGCATCCTGCTCAATCGCGCCCGATTCGCGCAAATCCGACATGATAGGGCGCTTATTGGGGCGGTTTTCTAGACTGCGGTTAAGCTGTGATAAGGCGATGACGGGGCATTCAAGCTCACGTGCTAGCGCCTTGAGACTCCGTGAAATCTCAGAGATTTCCCCAACACGGTTGCCATCAAGATTAGGGACTTTCATCAACTGTAAGTAATCGACGACGATAGCGCCAAGTTTGCCATCATGGTTTTTTGCAATACGGCGGCAGCGTGAACGCATCTCAGATGGTGGCAAAGCAGTACTATCATCAATATAAAGGTGCTTAGATTGCAAGTGTTGAATGGCATTCATCATTTTTGCCCATTCATCTTCATTCATTTGCCCAGAACGGAGATGCGTCTGATTAATCGCGCCCCATGAGGACAGCAAACGCATGACGATAGACTCTGCGGGCATTTCCATCGAAAATACCACCACGGGCAAATCTTCATTAAATAAAATCCCTTCTGCCAAGTTCATGGCAAAGGTGGTTTTACCCATAGAAGGACGCGCCGCTACGATGATTAAGTCACCTGCTTGCAAGCCTTGCGTTTTGTTATTCAACTCCGCAAATGGCGTTTGTAGACCAATCATGCCGTCTGGATTGGACTTTAGCTCTTGAATTTTATCAATAACGTTGGTCAAAACCGCGGTAATGCCGACGGGTCCACGCTGCTCAGCGCGTTTGTTATGCTGCTCATTGATACTGAATATCTTGCCCTCGACGCTGTCCAAAATATCACTGACGGTTTGGTCTTTGGGATTATAGGCCAGCGTTAGCATCTCGTTGCCAGTCGTGATCAATTGGCGTAGGGTAGACAGCTCACGTACGCGCTGGGCGTAGGCGGTCAGGTTGAATAAGGTGGCAGGGCTTTGGCTCAAGATGTCGGCCAAATAACTGTCACCGCCCGCACTTTTTAGCAGTTTCTGTGCTTCTAGCCAATCATGAACCATGACCGTATCGTAAGGCTCGTTGACCGCCGCTAGATGAGCAATGGCATCAAAAATATACTGGTGCCGCCCCGCATAAAAATCGTCTTTGGTGACGATATCTGCAATCTTGTCATACGCCTCTTCGATACTCATCAAAGACGCGAGCAAGGCCTTTTCAATATCAATATTGTGCGGGGGTGTCTGATTGAGTAAGTCGTCGGTTTTTTCTTTATCTGCCATGAGTGCCTAATATGTCAAAAGTCGTATAAAAAAGGGTGTGAAAAGTGTTTAATATAAATGCTTATTTTAGCAATGATACAGCAAAGCAAGCGCGCTGCACTTCTACGACAGTAGTACCAAAAGGTGGTCTCAGCGTTTGCTTAAAAATGTTAAAATGAGAAACGAAAGTTTAACACATAATGCACTTTTTTCAGACGCTATAAACAACTATCTAACCTAAATCAGGGTTGTAATACGTAAAGAAATCGTTTATACAATGTGAATATAAATATTTTTTCTAACAATAAAAATAATAATTAAATCAAATACTTATTTTGAATATAAAGGGGTTGCTATTATGCAAGATACACAAAAAAAACTGCCATTATTAATCACAACCGGTGAACCGGCAGGCATTGGTATGGATGTCGTACTGCTATTAGCGGCTGCGGGCAAGTTGCAAGATTTTGAACGTCCAATATGGGTCACGGCAGATAGCACCGCTATACAAACGCGGGCAAACGAGCTTGTGGTGGCTGGTGTGCTCGAAAGCTGTCCTGCTTGGCAAATACTGGATGTAAATATAGAAGCTGATGATTTTTTAAGTCAACTATCACAGCAAACTATGGATAGCGATAGTGCTTTTATCCTGCTGAATACGCCTTGTGCTGCGCCAGTCGTTCGTGGAAAAATCGACATTAACAATTCAGCGATGGTTGCCAAGCAATTAGCAATTGCCCATCAGATGGCAACCAACCAAACAGTCGCTGCTATCGTCACAGGGCCATTGCAAAAATCTGCCTTGATAGATGCTGGTATAAAGTTGCTCGATGGCACGATGTTTAGTGGTCATACTGAATTTTTTATGCAGCAAAGTGGCTGTGAGAAAGTCGTGATGATGCTCGCTAATCAAGCGATGAAAGTGGCGCTCGTCACCACACATTTAGCATTAAAGGATATTCCTGTCGCCATTACCGCTGAGAATGTGCGGCAAACAGTACAAATTGTCATTGATGATATGCGCGAGAAATTCGGCTTAACGCAGCCACGTATTTTGGTCTGCGGTCTGAACCCACATGCAGGCGAGGGCGGGCATTTGGGCGTTGAGGAAATTGAGATTATCAATCCCGTATTGCGTGAGTTTATCGATGCGGGCGTCGATATATCAGAGGCGATGCCAGCGGATACCTTATTTACGCCAAGACATTTGGCAAATTGCGATGCGGTGATTGCGATGTATCATGACCAAGGTTTGCCGGTGCTTAAATCGCATGGTTTTGGTGATACGGTCAATCTTACCTTGGGGTTGCCCTATATTCGTACCTCAGTTGACCATGGTACAGCGCTTGATTTAGCAGGGCGCGGCGGCGCAAGTGCAACCAGCTTGTATCAAGCATTAACCATGGCAAATGAGATGGCCGATAAATCGCTTATTAATCGATCTCCTGCATAAAACTGGTGCCTTAGCGACATTTGTCACGCAGTATTGGATATACCTTAGTGTGAATAATGGTCATTTATGAATCATCAAAAAAGGTCTGTTATAAGTGGTTCCATTATACCAGTCTGTTTTAAGTAGTCTGTTAATAGGTTTAGAGGGTGAAATAGCTGGTTCCGTTGGGGTATAGTCAACGCACTCAAAAAATCAGTTTAGATGAGAGGTTAAAATATTGAATAGAATCTTAGATTTATGCTCACATTTGGGCGAAAGCTTGAGGGGTAATGGTATTGAGAATTTCGCTTTCCCTATACATGAAGTGGATAGTGTTTTAGAGGTTTACAGAACTAATAGAGTACTAATTTTAGGTGGTGATATTTATATCAAAAATTCATCTGAAAATTTTGCTCCATTTTATGAAAACTGGTTTTATGAAGGCAGTAGTGTTGAAGATAGTATAATTAAAGCTCAAGACTACCTTAGAATGTTTAAAGGAAAAGATTTATATGTCTGCTTCGTAGCCTAAAGACTAACAGTTCAACAGTTCGAAGCCTGTATAGGGCATCGAATTATCAGCTATATAGCAAAAAAGCCTTACCGCTAACGAGAGAAAGACATGAAAGAGGATAATAAAGGTTTTTTTAGTCAGCGCACATTTAATATATTTTTCTCTGGAGTATTTGTTTTCATTATGGCTATGATGTTCAAAGAAAAATTAGAAAAGCCAGAGAACTATTTGGAAGATGTTAAGAAAAGCGAAACCGTTGCTAGAGAACAGCTTGCACCACCTTTAAAGAAAGTATTTGTAGACGCATTGATATCTGAAGGTCGAACAAGCAGAGGTAGTAGCTCGCTACGTTACGGAATGACATTTGAAAATAATAATAGTATAACCGACGATGATATAAATAAAATTGGGGAGAATGGTTGGATACAATATAGAAAGGAATTCCAAGAGGATGGATTATACTTTTTCTGCAAAGACAAATATGAGTTGAAAGTTACAGAGGATGAAAGTTATATTTCTACAATAATAAGATATAGTACATCCTCTCCATGCTGGGATTTTGAAGAAACTTTAAAGGATGATTTTTATCAGTTGGTAAAATAACTTTCTATAGTGGCACTTAAAACTTCAGCAATAGTTCTATCCAAGGCTTCTTAAGCTTGGAAATCTAACGCTTTGTACACCATGAAGTACACTGGGACTATCTAAGCAAGTTAAAACGTTGATACCATTGGCCCACAGCTTAGTGTTCAAGTCCTCACTAGGGAACCGAACCCATTTAATGAGGTAGTATCACTTAACTGATGCAATAAGCTTAGATTCTACAATAAAAAACTAGCCCAGCTGTGAAAGCTTAATAAGGCCTAGATTCAAATAAGAAGTGCAACGTTTTAAAAGAATGAGTTGAAGAGTAAGATGTGCCGTGTTGCATTTCAAACTTCAACTCCTACATATCAGAACGTTATGAGACACTATACACATCTTACCCAAGAGCAAAGATATCAAATATCAGCGCTATTGCAAGCTAAAAAAAGCATGAGTGAAATAGCTAGAATTATTGGCTGTCATAAATCAACGGTTAGTCGAGAGATAAGGCGAAACCTAGGACAAAGGGGTTATCGCCCCAAACAAGCCCATCGATTGGCAAAAGCGCGCAAAGTTGTGAATAGCGCTCAGATCAGCCGCTTTGGCTGGTGTTATATTGAGCATCTACTCAGCAAGCACTACTCACCTGAGCAAATCACAGGGCGACTGAGAATGCTGGGTTGGGAAGAGGTCCCAAGCCATGAATCGATATACCAACACATCTATACTGACAAAAAGGCAGGGGGTGATTTACACAACGCCCTTAGATGTCAAAAGCGTTACAAGAGACGGTATCTGCAAGGTAACGATAGGCGCGGAAAAATAGCGAACCGCTGTGATATCACTGAGCGTCCAAGTATCATTGATACGCGCAGTCGTATGGGCGATTATGAAGGGGATACGGTGGTTGGTCGTGGGCATCAAGGTGTTCTGGTTACTTTAGTAGATAGAACGACTCGAGAGACTAAGATTAAAGCGCTACCCAATCGTAAGGCAGTAGCCGTCACCCAAGCTTGTATTGGCATGCTAAAAGGTGAACAGGCGTTAAGTATCACCTTTGACAACGGTAAAGAGTTTGCTGACCATGAAACGATGGCAACAGCGTTGAAGGCTGATATTTACTTTGCTCAGCCTTATCATTCCTGGGAGCGCGGCACGAATGAGAATACCAATGGGTTAATTCGTCAGTTCCTACCTAAGTCGATGCGTCTTGATAACCTATGCACGCACTTAGTTCAGTCGATTGAGGATAATTTAAATAATCGACCTAGAAAGGTGCTAGGGTTTAGAACGCCTCTTGAGGTAAAATCTAGCTTCGGGTGCGTTGCACTTCAATGTTGAATCCAAGAGGCAAATAAAATGAATATCCATGTTTTAGATAGGTTTGATGAGATTTATTACGACTTAAATCAAGTAACCATTGAAGACGTATATATTAAAGATAGAGATGAAACTGATATTGAGTTTAATTCGATCAACTTTAAGAATACTAAACCTAAAGATACGAGCTTTCATGAGTATTTTTTTGAACCTTTTAAAAACACTCAACCTGAAACCTATAGGGTCTTATCTGAGGTTACAGAAGAATTTTTCTACGCCATTCAACGAACAACTCTTCCAGAGATAGTTTCAGATATTACAGCGTTTGGTATCAATATAAATGGCATTATTATTTATCTCCGGTATACCCCTTATATTACTAAGCACGCTCAAAGAAACGAATTTAACTTACCCCTAGAGATTATTCAGTCGTGGCTATGGCGTAGTGCTGGTTGGTATATCCCTGAGAACACTGTTTACGGGCCACTGGCTCCAAGTGGGTTGCCATCGAGTAACAATCGGCCTATCGGATCAATTTGTCCAGATATTGAAGGAAAGAGTAAAAAAGCTCGTGAAAAAGTAGCTTTTTTAGAAGATAAGTTTAAACAACCTTTTTTAGGGTGTGTATAGAATTCAAATCAAGGGCAACCAGATAAAGACACAAGCGAGCATTACCGCCGCTGCAAAGCTATCTTTGAGCTTATCATATCGCGTGGCAATGCCCCTAAAATGTTTCAATCTAGCAAAAGCGTTTTCTACCAAATGACGGCAACGATACAAATACCAATCTAGTGTGTCGTTACTGCTTTTAGAGTTCGACTTAACAGGTATGACTGACTGAGCACAGTGCTTGAAGATACACTCTCTAATATCGCTACTATCGTAGCCCCTGTCTGCAATCACCGCTTTAGTCTGGTTGTTAATGGTGCTACATATCAACGCCTTTGCCATCTTAGAGTCATGTACTTGCCCACCTGACAGCTCAACATGTATAGGGTTGCCACAAGCATCGACCACTAAGTGCAGTTTGCTGCTATTACCTGCAACGCTTTTACCAATGGCCTCATCAAGATGACTGGCTGCGCCTGTACTATGCTGATGAGCTTTAACCACGCTACCGTCTATAAATAACCATTCACTATCATAGTTTGCTGTGACTATCTTCATGAGCTTTTGCCATTTACCGGTTTTACGCCAGTAACGGTATTGATGATATATGCTAGACCAATGACCAAAATAAGAAGGTAAGTCTCGCCATGGACAGCCTACTCGTATGCGGTACAACATGCCTTCAACGGTACGTCTTAGATTGGGCTTGTTATATACGTTAATTTGTCGCAATATAATAAATAGCTTGTGCCAATGTTCATCGTTGAGCTTAGTGCGAGCCATAAGTGACGCCTTGTTTCTTTGTTGTGGTAAACATTAGAGTAAGGCGTTGCTTATTTTTTTCAATGCTTTCTCAATTCTATACAGTCCCTAGTGGATTATGAAGATGATGACAGTTATGACACTCATTTTCAGCTTCGTGCCTTAATCGATACTAGATTTAATGGTCTAGAGCAAGAGAAGAATTTCCAGATATTTTCTGCCACTAACCATATCCAAAAAGACATGTATTTAATACAAGATCAGGATATCTATAGTATCCAAAAACTAATGAAGCCAGCAGAAGCAATTGATCATTATGCTGCTCATTTAATATCAAGACAGGCTAGAGAATTCGACTTTTTACAATATACTGAAGACTTTTAACGGCATTCCTAGCTCGGTCACTAGCGTAATAGGGTGCTACTCCCTGTAGGGCTATTCTATTTGCCCCCTTAAACTTCGCTTATCAGGCAAGTTGCGCTTTGTTTCCATAACGGTGATTATGGTAAATGGCTTGAGGGCAAGAAAAAACACTGTGTCGCTTGCGTTAAGGTATAAATGGTTTATTAATAAAATGTCTCAAAAATGCAGCGCAATTATGAGCTGTGTTATAATTTGTCATTATAAAGCCAATATATCACTGGCATCGAATTATCGACCCTTTTTTTTACCTATTAAGACTTTTCTATGTCCAAGACTACGTTTGATGCTCAAACTATTTCTAACAGCCTACGGGCTGCCAAACACCAACCGCGTAAACGCTTTGGTCAAAACTTCTTACATGACCGTAGTGTTATCCGTGAGATTGTTGAGAGCATTCGTTTAGAGCGTAATGATAATTTAATCGAGATTGGACCGGGCATGGGTGCACTGACTGAGCCATTATTGGCAGAAGTCGATGCGATGACCGTGGTAGAGCTGGATCGTGATTTGGCCGATAGCCTTCGTATCCGTATCGGTGCCAATAGTCATCCAAATTTTACGATCATCAAAGACAATGCCATGCACGTTGATTATCGTGAGCTCTATAGCCCTGAGCGTGGCAAACTACGTGTGGTGGGTAATTTACCGTATAACATCTCTACACCGATACTTTTTCATCTGCTCAGTTATGCTGATGTGATTCAAGACATGCACTTTATGTTGCAAAAAGAAGTGGTCGAACGTATCACCGCTGATGTCGGCAGCAAAACCTATGGTCGCTTGTCGGTCATCATGCAATATCACTGTGATACCGACTATCTATTGACTGTGCCACGTGGCGCATTTAATCCACCACCAAAGGTCACCAGCGCAGTCTTTCGCCTGACCCCGCATATCAATAAGCCAATCGTGGCAGAAGACGAAGAGTATTTCGCCATTGTCGTGCGCGAAACCTTTAATCATCGTCGTAAGACACTACGTGCTATTTTTAAGAAGTCTACCTTGTTGCCGACATTGAGCGAAGAAGACTTTGCTGCTTGCGCTATTGATCCACAAGCGCGTCCCGAGACCTTGAGCGTAAAAGACTTTGTCAATTTGAGCAATCAGGCGCGCAAAATAGAGGTTTAATTCATCATTCAAAAATATTTATTTAGAAATAAAAAAAGTCATTAGATAGAGATATGAGGGTTTATGAGTTTTCGCCACCAGTACGTCATCGGTGATCTGCAAGGTTGTTATGGGGCGTACCTTAATCTACTCGACACATTAGATTTTGACTCTGCGCAGGATAAGTTGTGGTTTGCAGGTGACTTGGTGGCACGCGGCGAAGACTCGTTGAATACCTTGCGTCATGTAAAGGCGCTTTGTGAGCAAGGCGCAGCAGCGACAGTACTAGGTAATCACGATATTAATTTGATCGCTGTTTGGCGCGGCGCTGCAAAGCTCAACAAAAAAGACAAAACAGCTCCTATTTTTGCCGCCGATGATTGTGATGAGTTGTTAAACTGGCTACGCCATCAGCCAGTATTGGCTTATCCTGATGAGCAGACGGTATTGGTACATGCTGGTATACCGCCGCATTGGACTATTGAAGCAGCCGCAGACTATGCCCAGCAGTTAGAGGCGCAACTGCGAGGCAGCTTAAAACAGCTTGATCGATTGTTGCCGAACTTATATAGCAAGACCGCTGATGAGTGGCATTCAGACATTGATGGCTTTACCAAGATGCGGGCGATTGCAAATTACTTTACGCGTATGCGTTTGTGCAAGCAGGATGGTTTGCTCGAGTTTAGCTTTACAGCAAGTTTAGATGACTCGATGCCAAAAGACTTTTTGCCATGGTTTGAGTGGCAAGTACCGCGCACGCGTAAGATATTATTTGGTCATTGGGCGGCATTAAAAGGTGAGGTCGATTTACCACATGCCCGCGCCTTGGACGGTGGCTGCGTCTGGGGTAATTACTTATTGGCTTATCGATTGGGCGATGAAGATGTCATTACCTCAAGTGCCCATTGTCATCCGCCATAACGGCTGGATTTGCTAGCCATAGCTGTAGAAACAGTTGGCTGTAACTGTTTCTATAAAAAAATCATCTGCTAGACAATAAAAGAAGCGATTATATAAGCCACCAAAACTGCCGATTTAACTGGGCAACTTAGGTGGCTTTTTCGGTTTTGGCAGTGGGGTTTTGGCATCGCCTGCGTTTTTGCTATCAGAGTCAGCATTCCCTGTCTCATCACTACTCACTTCATCGCTGTTAGCCGCCAGGCTATCAAGGGTTTTCGTAGTTTTATCATATTGAATATCATCGGTGTATGGCACACTATTGAGATCGTCATCCAGCAGACCATCATCGAGATCTACTTTTTTTTTGGCCATGGTTTGATTCGCGGTGTTGTGCGCTTCACGATTACCCGTCGTAGGATCAAAGTTATTGTCAGCTGTCTGATTGTCGTATTGTATGTCGGTCACTGCTGGATCATTTTGCATATTGCCTTGCATTGATTTGGGCAGTATTTTTACGTCCGATAAACGTCGTACCACATAATTACTGGGTAAGGGCTTGCCGCCTTTTTGCGCTGAGGTATCGTCAAAAATCATGCGACCTTGGCTATCGATACGCGCATATTTCATGGGTTTATCACGTGGCCAAAAGAAGTCAGATGGATGACTGATAATGTGACCAAACACCAGTTTGGTCAGGCGACCCCATTCAAAGAAGCGCACTTCTTTTGAGCGTAGCGCCACGAACAAGGCGAGGGAGAAGCTGACCATTAAGTTGACGATACCGATAAGGGCGACACCAAGAATGGACAGTAAGATGACGTTCCAGCTGATTTGATCGGCAGGCATGTTGAATAACCCATGTGCCAAGTTGGCTGAGGCAAAGGCAATATGGCGAATATCAATGGGTAAGCCAAAGATAAAACCAATAGTGGCGGTGCTACCTAAAAATACGCCGAATAAGAAGTTGCCCATGATGGCACCTAAATTGGCTTCTACAAAGCCGCCTAAACGCTGTAACCATGATTTGGGAAGCAGGAACTTTAGCAACTTATGGCGCTGTATACGGGCGCCAACATGATTATAAACCGCTAAATTATCGTAATAGCCAGCGATCAAACCCGATAAAAATAAATACACACCAGCGATAGCAGCATGGGGCAGGGCGAGCGAGCGAAAAGGGTCGAGATCATGGAGGAGATGGCCCGCCTTCTCGGTATCAATCATCGGTGTGCCCGTATATTGCAGCCAAGCAAAAGAGATGATAAGGGCAACGGGTATCGCCACCATCACATTACCCATAATAGCGATAAATTGGGTACGCAAAATATCAACGACCAATTCTGACAGCTTGGTCAGCTGTCGAGATTTTTTACCAGAGCCATCTGATATGGTGGAGGCAATAGCCGCCGCTGTCATGGCAGGCTGCTTGGTGGCGACCGTACCGCGAATGACATGAATAAAAACAAAGCCCAAACCATAAATCATACTATTAATAAATGCCCGACCCATCGGTGCGAGGGCCAAATGATAAGCCAGTATCTTGGTGGTCGCCATAAAAGCAATGATAAAGCCCCCAATTGAGGCTTTTTTGAACATTTCCTGATAACCGGCCTTATCAGTACTAATGTAATGCTCACCGACGCGGCTTGCATTTTCTGTCACTTTTCGCGAGAGTAACTTGGTATTATTATCGATCAAATAACCGATACTATAGCGACGATTGGCGGTGGTAATCAGCGTTTGGATGAGTTCAATGACGGCAAGATCACGCTTGTTATAATCGTCAGTCACCAGCTCAGTCAAGATACGCATACGCTGCAAGCTTTGGTCTAGACGTAGCATCATATTGGTCAGACGAATAGAAATACCCGTCTTATAAATACGTTTACGCACCGTGGCAACGATGTCTTCGCACTGCTCAATCATGACGAGCAACGGCGCTGGATCGACCGCTTTTTCGGGGGTAATATCAGTCAAGGTATCAAGCTCATGCGCCTGTCTATATTGATTGACGAACAGTACTGCTTCTTGATTTTGTGCTACAAAAGACGCTGAGTAGTTTAATATTTGGGGGTAAGATTCCATCAAATCAGGGTGCAGACCGATACCACTGATGCGATAAGACAAAATGATAATCGCGTTTAAAATACTATTTTTCGCCGTAGCGACCAGATCTAAATGCGCTTCTTCGACTCTGATTAATTCAACCAGCTCATCCCACTTTTCTTTGTCGATATTGGCCAACCAGCGCTCGTCAGAGCGCTTATCAAATAAATAACCAACCAGCTCAACAACGGAGTCCTCTTGCGGCAGTAATGGCAAAAAGCGATGACCGACTAAACGCCGCAAACTGTTAAAAAATCCTTGATCCGACATGATGCCCGTGTCGGTATAGAGCGCAATTTGCCGGTATTGGATAATGAGTTTTAGTACAAAGCTTGCCAGCCCGTCTCCATATTCTGGATGCTGGCGTAAGATATCAATCAAATCCTGAATGTTTTCATTGGCGAGCGCAGGCTCTTTATCGCTCACCCGTAGCTCATCTATTAAGCGTTTTAGTACCGCAGGATCGGGTACATCACTTAGCGCCGTAATCTGCTGTAAAATGCGTTTTAATTCTGGCACGTCGCATCCTCTATTATGGTGGTTTTAGCCGTTTTTATTGTTAGGTTTCGAATATTTTTATTGTTAGGTTCCAAACAGTGTTATTTGGTGTACCGTATAGGCTATGCTAAAAACTTGGTCATCTTATGAAGTCACTCGAACGCTATAGTCAAGGAATTTTAGAATCGCTGCAAGGCGACCGACCGCAGATAGTACACTGAGTACATCTAGGGCGGGTAACATCGTAGCGGTTTAAAAATGCTTTGACTATAGTTTGTCTTGCGTTATTCTAATCGGAACCATGCATTGATAGTGAGTTATTTTGTTAGCAGTTATGCTGAAAATATTTTTGGCAAAAAAAGGGACAGTAGCGTAACTGTCCCCTTATTTAAAATCTTATAGAATGGTGATGACTGCTATTTAGCTAGCAGGTACATCAAAGTAGTCAAGATCAAAGTTCATCATCGGATCGCTACCTGCTTTTACCATTTGCGCATGCGCATCGATACGTGGCAAGACACGACCGACAAAGTAATCAGCCAGTTTGGCCTTGTTGGTGTAGAACTCGCCCTCTTGACCGTTAGCGGCTTCCACCATCAATGCAAACATGTACGAGTAGCACAGATAGCCAAAGGCATGCATATAGTCAACAGCACAGCCATTGATTTCGTTTTTACGCTCGCTAATATTAGCCAGTACCGTTTGGGTAAGAGTTTCTATCGTATCCGCAGCCTCTAGGGTTGCTTGTTTGATCGCATGATCCGCTTGCATATTATTGACGAAATCACGAATCTCACCTAAGAAGTGGGTGACGTATTTGCCATTATTTTTCGCCACTTTACGACCTAGTAGGTCAAGTGCTTGAATACCGTTGGTGCCTTCATAAATCTGGGCAATACGCGTATCACGAACGATCTGCTCCATACCCCATTCGCGAATATAGCCATGACCGCCGAAGACTTGCTGACAATCAACCGTGGCTTCTAAGGCTTTGTCGGTCAAAAATGCCTTGGCAACTGGCGTCAGTAGGGCAACGCGAGCGGCAGCAGCAGCAGCTGCTTCTGGATCGGTACTAAATTTTTCTTCATCAAGGTTTTTGGCGACATACATTGCAAAACAGCGTGATGCTTCAGTATTGGTCTTAGCATTTAACAGCATGCGGCGGACATCGGCGTGATGAATAATCGCGTCAGCTGGTTTTTCTGGGCTTTGTAGTTGGGTGTCGCTACGGCCTTGACCACGGTCATTGGCATACAGTGCCGCGTTTTGGTAAGCAAGCTCAGAACCACCAAGTCCTTGCAGACCCATGGTGACACGCTCATAGTTCATCATGATGAACATAGAAGACAGACCCGTGTTTTCAGCACCAACCATCCAGCCTTTTGCATTGTCAAAGTTCATGACGCAAGTGGCCGACGCTTTGATACCCATCTTATGTTCGATAGAACCAACAGCCAAGGTATTACGCTCGCCCAAGCTGCCATCTTCTTTGACCAAGAATTTTGGTACGACGAATAAAGAAATGCCTTTTGAGCCTTCTGGGGCGTTAGGCGTTTTTGCCAATACTAAGTGAATAATATTATCAGTTAGGTCGTGTTCACCACCTGTGATGAAAATCTTAGTACCAGAAATCTGATAGCTACCATCATCATTTGGCACCGCTTTGGTCTTGATAATACCTAAGTCAGTACCAGCATGTGGCTCTGTTAGGCACATGGTACCAGCCCATTCGCCGTTATACATTTTTTCTAGATAGGTTTGTTTCTGTTCTTCTGAACCGGCAGCATTAAGACACAATGTGGCGCCAACAGTCAAGTTAGGGTAGAGGGCAAACGATTGGTTGGCAGTGAAAACCATCTCTTCGGTCAGCATAGTGACCATTTTTGGGAAGCCTTGACCACCGTATTCAGCGTTACCGCTTAAACCAACCCAGCCAGATTCGGCATATTGTTTATAAGCGTCTTTGAAACCTGTTGGCGTAGTGACAACGCCATCACCCTGAAAAGTAGCACCTTCTTCATCGCCACTACGGTTAATAGGTAGCAGAACGTTTTTGGTCAGTTTTGCCATTTCTTCTAAAATCATATCGACAGTGTCCATGTCAACATGAGCCAGATTGTCGTTGTTTTGCCAAAATTCATTCGCTTTAAAAACATCATTTAAGATGAAGCGCATGTCATTAAGAGGGGCATTATAAACAGCCATAAACATTCCTTTGGTTCAATTGAATAAAAATTAAATACGTTAAGGTTATCGGTTGTTCTTTTTGAGTTAACCTTAATGGTCAATAGCTAAAGTTTAGCAAATTAGAGGCTTAGCTTGTGTATTTCTTCGTGAATTGCGCGTACACCAAAAATGTTTTTTTGGCAAATAATCGTTTTTATAAGCTCAACTATATCGCAATAAGCAAATCGGCAACACACCTTGGTATGTTGCCGATTTTAATTACAATAGTGATGTTCATTAAGCAAATATTGGATCTACTTAGGGCTTATTAAAAAGCAAATTGATCAACATCCATCGTCATGTACGGTTCAACGCCAGTAGCGATACGCTGTACGTGAGTAGTGGTACGTGGTAATAGTTTTGCAAAGTAGAATTGTGCGGTTTTAATCTTGGCATCATAGAATGCTTGCTCGCTGCTACCGTTAGCGATTTCAGTTTGCGCGACCAATGCCATACGAGCCCATAAGTAGGCTAGAGTGACGTAACCACTGAAGTATAAGTAATCAACTGCCGCGCCGCCGACTGCATCTGCGTTTTCAGTCGCTTGCATACCGATACGTGACGTCAAATCGCCCCATTCTTTTAGATGCTTGGCAAGTGGACGGATAAACTGACCCATCTCGTCATTGTCACTGTTTTCTTCACAGAACGTTTGGATGATTTGTACGAAGTTGGCAAGCAATTTACCTTGTGAACCCAACACTTTACGACCTAAGAGGTCGAGTGCTTGTATTTCAGTAGTACCTTCATAAAGACAAGCAATACGTGTATCACGGACGTTTTGTTCCATGCCCCATTCGCTGATAAAACCATGACCGCCATAGACTTGTACGCCATGGTTAGCCGCTTCTAGACCAGTCTCAGTCAAGAATGCTTTAGCAATTGGTGTCAATAATGACAGCATTTGGTCAGCAAATTTCAGGTTGTCGCCTTCGCCTTTGGCAACGGTATCCGCAAAATGCGAGAGGTAATAAACTAGGGCACGACCGCCTTCTGCAAAGGCTTTTTCGGTCAACAACATGTTACGAACCGCTGGATGGACGATGATAGGATCGGCCACTTTTTCTGGCGCTTTAGCACCTGATAGTGAACGCATCGCTAAGCGGTCTTTGGCATAAGTCAGTGAGCCTTGGAACGCATACTCTGCTGCCGTTAAACCTTGAACTGCCGTACCGATACGAGCGACGTTCATAAAGGTAAACATGCACTGTAAACCACGGTTCTCAGGGCCAATCAAGTAACCAGTTGCGCCATCAAAGTTCATGACACAAGTCGCTGAGGCTTTGATACCCATTTTGTGCTCGATAGAACCACAAACGACTTTATTATTTTCACCCAAGCTGCTGTCTTCGTTGACCATGACTTTAGGAACGATAAACAACGAGATGCCTTTGGTGCCAGCAGGAGCGCCTGGTAGACGAGCCAAAACGATGTGAATAATGTTATCGGTTAAGTCATGCTCACCAGCTGAGATAAAGATTTTTTGACCAGTGATGCTATAGCTACCATCTTCTTTTGGCTCAGCTTTGGTACGAATGATACCCAAGTCAGAACCTGCATGCGCTTCAGTCAAGCACATAGTACCTGACCATTCGCCAGTGACCATTTTTTCTAAGTAAGTTTGTTTTTGGGCATCAGTACCATGATGTTCAATGGTCTGGATGGCACCATGTGATAGGCCAGGGTACATAGAGAATGACCAGTTAGCTGTACCAACCATCTCATTAATGACCGTCGATAATGAAAACGGCATGTTTTGACCACCGAATGCTTCTTCAGCAGACAACGCTGGGAAGCCAAGCTCACAATACGCTTTGTATGCTTCTTTAAAACCTTTTGGCGTGGTAACAGCGCCATTGTTAAACTGACAACCTTCAGCATCACCGCTTTGATTCAGTGGTGATAGCTCATTTTCAGCAAAGCTCGCTGCCATCTCAAACAGGCTGTCCATCAACTCGCGATCTGCTTCTTGGAACGCAGGCAAAGTTTTGTAGTGACTTTCGCTGTCGAGTAACTCATGCATCACGAATTGAATGTCACGTAAGGGCGCTTTGTATTGCATAACTTCCTGTCCTTTTTGGAATGCAATCGAGACCAATAGCTGGTTATCCTGTCTCATGCGCTAAAGTTTCGCGCATGAGACAGAACTGACTGTATCCGAAGTGTCTACTGGAATGGTAGAGACGGATACGGCTCATCTAAGGTGTCGATTGTATAAAATAGTATTGAAACGAATGGTGATTGTTAAAGTCAGTTTAATGTTCAATTGGCTCTAACAAATGCACCATAAAAGATAGGCTTTCATAGGCGATTATACAAGTTTGGTGACAGCACTGATAAGTCATGAACCTACCTTGCATCCGTTATGCAATCAACGTTAGGCGAAAAAAATGAATGATAATAATCGACTAAAAAACTAGCGAGTCATTTTTACAAAAATATTTGAATTTGTCTTCAATCTGGACAAAAAAGGGGTTAATAAGCTAAAAAGGGCAAAATCGACGAAAAATGGTATTAAATAAGTTGTTAATATCATTATGTTAACTGCCTTACTGACTTTAGTTTGCTGATATTTCTCTTGCCCTTTACTATCATTACCAAAGTCAATATATATCTTAAGATGTCTTATTTGGATGAGTACTGCTGCCTTAGCAGTTCGGTTGCGATATCAGCAGTCACTGGTTTGCCGAACCAATAGCCTTGCCCGTACTGGCAACCCATGTCTAATAGTAAATCACGCTGCTGCTCGGTTTCGATACCTTCAGCGATAACTTGCATGTCAAGTGCCACTGCCAAATCTAAAATTGCCTTGACGATGGCGTATTGAGTACGGTTGGTTTCAATCTTTGATATAAAACTTTTATCGATTTTGATAAAGTCAAAAGGGTATTCTTGTAAATAGCTTAAAGATGCATAACCTGTGCCGAAGTCATCTAGCGCCAAACAAATCCCCAACTCTTTTAGTAAATCGAGCTGTTTCTTGACATTGGCATGGCGTTGTATCAATGAGGATTCTGTTACTTCAATATGCAATTGTTGAGCGCTGATGTCGTACTGCAAAAACAAGTTGCTGACCATTTTATAAAAATCAGGATGGCTAAATTCAGCAGCATCCGCATTGATACAGATATGCTGATCGAAGCCAAGTTTTTGCCAAATTGATAGCTGTTGTGCAATTTGGACTGCCATTTGTGAGAATAGCTCAAACGACAGTTTGTGAGTAATGATGGCGTTCATAAAGTGGACAGGTTTTAGCAGTCCGCGAGTGGGGTGCTGCCAACGTACCAGCGCCTCAAAGCCAGTGATGGCTCCGGTATCTAAGGCAAACTTGGGTTGATAGTAGGGTATAAACTGAACTTCATTGCTGGCTGCTCTAAGCTCGGCCTCTAGCTGTAAACTATTGGCAGTTGCTTCGCTGATTGCTTTATTGTACCAACAGATGTCGTCGCCACCTTGTTGCTTCACATAATGTAAGGCCTTCTCGGCTTTGGTCAATAGCCCTGCCATTTCGTGATCATTTTCAGGGAAGTAACTGACGCCAACGGAGATATGACAATAAATGTCCGCATCTTCGGCTGGCTCATCATTGATAGAGAACGGATGCTCACACATTTGCATCAAGCTATCTAGCTGATTACGTACGGTATTGGCGTCATTACATTCGAACAATAAAGCAAAATCATCACCACCAAAATGAGAAAAACAGCGTAAGTTGTCAAGCTTTAAGGTTTTGACCCGCAGTACAAAGTTCTCTATGAGTGTATTGATACCGTCAGGGCCGAGTAGGCTGGCAAGATTGCGATAACGATCAATATTAAGACGTACAATCACCACCTCTTGATAACTCTCTAACAACAGCTCACTGGTCTGACTCAAAAACACCTTGCGATTGGGCAAGCCGGTCAGTTGATCGTAATTAAGCAGATGAGCCACTTGTTTTCTGTCCTCGACAACAGACGACATATCACGAACCACCCCGACATAATAAGCCGTTTGCCCCACATAGATTCTGCGATAAGTAATGTGACAGTTTAGGACTTGTCCATAGCGATTCGCCATCGAAAAATCGATTTCATGAAATCCTTCGCTGTCTAAGGCTTTGGTGAGATCATGTAAAATTGCTTGCTCTTCTTTTGATAAGAATTCAGCCGCATATATACCAAGCGGTCGGCCCAGCAAAAAAGATTCGCTGTAACCAATCATAATCTCATAAATGGCATTGACTGATAGATAACGAAAGTCTGCATCTAGGATAAAGATGGCGTCTTCAGATTGCTCGCATAACTGGGTCAACAGTTGCTGCTTGTCCGAGAGTGGAAGCGTGGTAAAAGTAGTCATAGTTGGACTCATTAAATCAACATCAAGTCAAAAAAGTTGGTCAGTCTTTGCTAGACATAACCTTGGTAAATAATATCGTAAGCTTAGCGGTACAAGTTATACCCCCAGCGTGCAAGGCAATGAAAAGGGTCGTATCAGCACGCTTCGTTTACCCTAGCTATCAGCATGATATTGGCAATAACATTTTGTCGTTAACAACGAAGCGCGTGCAATGTCGCCAAGGCAACGACCGGCGCAGTCTCAGTGCGCAATACGCGATGGCCAATTTGCCAAGGCGCAAAGCCCCTTGCTTGTGCTTGTGCGCGCTCATCATTACTCAGACCACCCTCGGGGCCGATGAGCAACTCTACGTAGGGTTTATCTCTTTTTAGTGCAATTGATAGCGTCTCTGGCCGCAAAGGTTGTCCTGCTGCTGGCACGCTCAGTTGCAAACGTAAATCTGCCGGTTGCTGTAATACTTGATAATAAGAATCTTGGCTCAGCTCGGCTACTATAGGGCTGACCACCATTTCT
Source organism: Psychrobacter sp. TB67 (assembly GCF_000511065.1). Taxonomy (NCBI): domain Bacteria; kingdom Pseudomonadati; phylum Pseudomonadota; class Gammaproteobacteria; order Moraxellales; family Moraxellaceae; genus Psychrobacter; species Psychrobacter sp. TB67. The sequence goes on along the minus strand of NZ_AYYA01000028.1, from coordinate 51,145 downwards.
TTTTCATTTGATTTTTCGCTAGCGGCTATATTTAATAGCCAGTCATCAATCGATAATGGCGCAAGAATAAGTGGTGGGCGATTGAGGCCGCATTGCTCACAGGCGGCGATAGCGACTTGTTGCCAATGCGCCAACTTTTTTTCAACTTGTGCGGGTTTGAGGTTGACCTCGCCATGATGACTGCTGAGGAGTTGGATCGCAGTAACGCCAAGCTCGGTAGATTTTTGAATCGCATAGTCCATGCGTTCGCCACGACTCATCACCAGCCCGATTTTAGTTAATATAGAAGCGCTGCGGTCATTCTCGATCTGGGTCAGTAAAGTCGCTGTGGCATTTTTTTTACTAATTGCTTGTAGCTGTACCTGATATTCGCCGCCAAAGCCATCGAACAAAATGCCTTGGTCACCGATATTTGCGCGTAGTACCCGGCACCAATGATGGACAATACTGTCTGTTAATTCGACACTAGCACCCATAGGCAAGGTGCTAAGTTTGGGGAAGGGGGTGTTCGTATCGTTACTGGAGGCATAAAAAAAACGTCGCACAGTCGCTTAATCCTTTAATTGAACAATAATCCATCCCAATATATTAGCAGAATATGAGCTGAGAAGAGAGGGGTATTGTTACAGGTGTTTGGGGAATAAAAACAGCTCAAATAAGGCTGTCCTTAGCATAAGATGAGTCATCAGCAAAACAAAAAAACTGGCGCTCCTAAGAACGCCAGTCATTAAGCAATACATTCGGTCAATATTTAAGCAATCAAACCTAACGCTTCAACCAAACGCTTGTTTGGCTCAACCTTATTCATGCTATAAAAATGCATGGCAGGTACGCCCTCGGCAATCAAGCGCTCACATAAACGATAGACCACATCAAAGCCGAACTCGCGAATAGCGGTGCGGTCATCGCCAAAATCTGCCAAGCGCTTACGCACATAGCGAGGAATGTCAGCACCACAGCTATCGGCAAAGCGTACGAGATTGCTAGAGTTGGTAATCGGCATAATGCCTGCGACTAACGGCTGCGCTACTGTATCGATACCGCGCTTCTCTAACGTATCACGCAGATATAAATAACTATCCGCGTTATAGAAAAACTGGGTAATTGATGCATCGGCACCAGCCTGATATTTATTGACTAAGTTGTCAACATCAAACTCAAAGCTACGCGCTTGTGGATGCATCTCAGGGTAGGCTGCGACCTCGATACGAAAGTGATCACCTGAATATTCACGGATAAACTTCACCAAGTCTAACGCAAACGGTAGCTCACCCATACCAACCTGACCTGAGGGTAAGTCACCACGCAGGGCGACCAAACGCTGGATGCCTAAGCCTTTATAAAGATCGAGCAGTTCGGCGATTTGACTTTTATCATCACCGATACAAGACATATGCGGCGCAATATCCGTCTCACCGCGCGCGCACAAAGCTTGGACAATATCCAAAGTGCGGCTACGGGTTGAACCGCCCGCACCGTAGGTCACTGAAAAGTAAGCAGGTGATAGCTTATTTAACTCATCATAAGTGCTGAGGAGCTTTTCATGTCCTTGCTCGGTTTTGGCCGGAAAAAACTCGAAGGAGAAAGCAGGCTTACTCACAGGCTAGCTCCTTTTAGTATTTATAAGCGTCAGGCTTGAACGGACCTTCGACAGGCACACCCAAATACTCTGCTTGTTTTTCCGTCAGCTTAGTTAATGTACCGTTAAAACCAGCAACCATGGCAGCAGCGACTTCTTCGTCTAGCTTTTTAGGCAATACTCTGACGTATAAGTTGTCAGTGCGCTCATCAACTGGCAAGTCAGCAAACTTTTCTTCAAACAAATACATTTGTGCCAATACTTGGTTGGCAAATGAGCCGTCCATCACGCGTGATGGGTGACCAGTGGCATTACCTAGGTTTACTAAACGACCTTCAGCAAGCAAAATCAAATAATCGTTTTCATCGTCTGAGCGGAAGATTTGATGCACTTGTGGCTTAATCTCAACCCAGCGCCAGTTGTCACGCATAAATTGGGTATCGATTTCAGTGTCAAAATGACCGATGTTACAAACGACCGCACCAGGCTTAAGTGCCGCAAGCATGTGTCTATCACAAACATGATAGTTGCCAGTAGTAGTGACAATCATGTCAGTGTCTTCAAGCAAGCGCTTGTTGATATTCTCTGCGCCGCCGGTGTTATCGCCGTTGATGTAAGGTGACAATACTTCATAGCCGTCCATACAGGCCTGCATAGCACAGATAGGATCAACTTCTGAGACACGTACGATCATGCCTTCTTGACGTAAGCTTTGCGTTGAGCCTTTACCCACATCACCATAACCGATGACTAGCGCACGGCGACCGGCAAGGAACATATCGGTAGCACGTTTGATGGCATCATTTAAGCTATGACGGCAGCCGTATTTGTTGTCATTTTTAGACTTGGTAACCGCGTCGTTAACGTTGATAGCCGGTACTTTTAGCGTACCCTTATTTAGCATTTCAACCAAACGATGGACACCTGTAGTAGTTTCTTCAGAGATACCATGGATGTTATCAAGCATTTGGGCATAATCGTTATGAATCAAAGCAGTCAAATCACCGCCGTCGTCCAAGATTAAGTTAGCATCCCAAAGTTGACCTGAGGCTTCGCCGTCAACATGGATTTGTTGACGTAAGCACCACTCGTACTCTTCTTCGGTTTCGCCTTTCCAAGCATAAACAGAGATACCAGCAGCAGCAATCGCCGCAGCAGCATGGTCTTGAGTTGAGAAGATGTTACATGAGGTCCAGCGTACTTCCGCACCTAGCGCGACAAGCGTCTCAATAAGGACAGCCGTCTGAATGGTCATGTGGATACAGCCAGCGATTTTTGCGCCTTTAAGCGGTTGGTCGGCTTCGTAGCGACGACGCAAACCCATCAGGGCAGGCATTTCGGCTTCAGCTAGGGTGATTTCACGGCGACCGTAATCAGCAAGGCTAATGTCGGCAACTTTATAGTCAGTGAAAGAGGGGTCGATCGTATGGGCAGATGGGGTGTTAGACACTGCGTCCATAATATGCTCCTATCAGTTAATAGATAAAAAGAATAAAAACGCAGGTGCCGTTATTTGCGCTGTTCATAACCCAAAATGGTCATAAACAGTTAACCGAGCCTAACATAACAAATGATTTGCAAAGCGATAAAGCTTATATGCAATAAAATTTATTATGGCGCAACACCTCTCGGAGGTCGTTATTGTAATAGATGAATCAGTGATTGTCACCTATTGGATAACATAAATATTAGGCAGTAAAGGTATGAGTGATTTTGCCTTTTTGGTGGGCACAAAAAAAGGCCATCGTTGGATGACCTTGATTGTTGATATACATTTTGTGCAATTTGATTGGGTTTAGAACCAGTTATAAGTTAATGAGGTAAAGAAGTTAGTGCCGTCAGTGTTATAGCCAAGCGCTGTCACATAGTCTTTATTAGTAATATTATTTAAGCGAGCACTCATTGTTAAATTATCCGTCAACTGATAATTGCCACTAATATTAAATAGACCAAAGCTGTCTATGATCTGTGAATCAGCATTGTTTACACTGTAATAATAATGACCTATATATTCATATTCAGCACGGATATCTAAACTCGGTAAACGATAGCCTAAGTAGATAAGGCCTTTGTTCTCAGGGCGAATAGGGAGGTAGTTACCATTGTAATCAATAGGATTACCAAGATAGTCGACTTTACCCGTGTAATCACTATCATCTTTAGCTTTTTGGTAGTCGTAACTGCCTCCAAATAGGTAATTATCAATTACCCAATCTGAAGTCAATGTCACCCCTTTGATTTTGGCTTTGTCAGTATTTATTCTTTGTCCATAAATGTATTCAGGGGTGCTTTTACCATCACTGGCAATAAGGTCGTCGACCTTATTATGGTAACCTGTGATGCGTGTCGATTGCAGTGAAGTATTATATTCAATGAAAGCTTCGTAGTTATCACTAGTTTCTGGTTTTAGATTTGGATTACTGCCCCAACTTTTAGGTCCGTATAAGTCATTAAAGGTCGGTATGCGATAGCCTTTAGCGTAACTTGCGCCAATACGAAAATCAGGGCTAATATTATAAGCACCGCCTAAGTTATAAGTAGTTTCGCTGTCGAAGTCTGAATAGTCGTCATATCGTATATTGGCTTGCGCGTCGAAGCCATTATATGACAGCAAATAACCCAAAAAACCACTGGTAGTTTTACGATCATCGGCATCATATACATTTGACTCAAGTTTTTGCTTCAAATGCTCAGCGCCCAGAGTTAATTTGCCGACTGGCAAGTCTTGAACGCTTATTAAGCTTATTTGCTGCTGCTTAGTATCATATTGGCTGCCATTATTTGCGTCAGTCTCATAAGTCGTTGATTCGTCGATACTATAACCATATTGAAGTTTTGTGTTGCTGCTATCAGTAAAATGTTCAAGATAGGCACTAGCAGCCCCACTTTCTTGATCTGAAAAGGCATGCTTTAGAGCAGGAGCGCCCGTCATGTAATCATCATAAGCGTCAATATCTGTTGTTGATTTTGAATAAAGACCGCTAATTCCAAATCTTAAACTATCGTTAATTTTTTGATTAAGAAGTAAGCTGTAGTTATCACTCTCAAAGCCATCATCATCAGTCTGACTTGGTAGGTCACCAGGTAAAGTAGCGTTAAATCCGTCTGTTTCGTTATGACTGGCTGCTAGGCTCAGCGTAGTACCCTTGTCATTAGTAAATTGAGCGCTCGCTCCATATAAATATTGATTATGAGAGCCAATACCTGCGGTCACAGCAACATTACTTTGTTCGATATTATTGCCTTTAGTGAATACTTGGATAACGCCGCCCATCGCGTCTGCACCATAAATACTAGAGCCTGAAGCACCATACAAGACTTCAATACGATCAATCTGATCCGCTGGAAGTAGATTTAAGGTTGCACCGCCCGCACTCAACGAGCTATAGCGTACGCCATCAATGAGCACTAAAACTTGTTTGCTATCATAACCGCGCATATAAAAATTTGAGGTAGTACCTGAGCCGCCATTAGTGTAATGACTGAAACCTGGCTGATGTTTCAAAATATCAAGTGCCGTCTGACCCTGATAACGTTGTAGCTCTTCACTATCAATGACCCGAGTTTGAGCAATGACGTTACTCGTTTTAGTAGGCGTACGTGTGGCGGTCACCACAATTTTATCAAGCTCAACTTGTGGTAATTCACTATCATTGACTGTTTCTAAGTCAGTGTCAGCTGGTGTGACAGCCATGGCTGTATTTACGGCAAATACACCAAGCGCACTTAAAATACAGCAGCGTAAATAAGTAGACGAAGAAGAACGTGTTAACAACATAATGATTTCCAAGGTTACATGAGCAAAGGTTAAGAAGGTAAAGTTTACAAAAAACAGTAGACAAGTTAAACAACGCTCATTATCTATAAATATGCCTGCTTTATAAACCACTTTTAGCCAATATTTATTCACGCTAAGCTGAGCCAGTTTCATGATAGTAGATTATTAAGTCATCCTCGTGCACTATACAAGGCATTTGTTCTCTGATTACTGTGTTCATACTCAGTACTGACCTATCATTAGACACATCAGTCGGCATAAAAATATGTAATCAAAAACACGACCGTTAGTTATAATTGCTATCATGGCAGCAGGTCATATTCATTATTGGCTGTTTCAGCTATTTTTTATGTATCACTGTTGATATTTATAAATATTTTATCTATAAATTAAGAGGTTTGTTTTGTCTACTAAGCGTCGTATGAGTCCTGCTAGCTTACCTTTGTCTTTAACGGCATCATTATCAAGAACACTGATTGTGCTGAGCTTATTGCTGACTTTATTATTTAGCCTGATACTGCCAAATGCTGCCCTTGCTGCTGAGGCCAGTGTATTGGGAATTGGCGGAACTAGTGAGGCTGCTAGTACCAGCGAGCCGCTACCTGATTCGTTCGGACGAGATACCCCGCGGCATACGGTGCAAGGATTCATTAGTGCGCTTGGCGAAAATGATTATTTGCTGGCGAGCAATTATCTTAATTTGTCAAAATCAGACAATCCAACGACTGCTGTGCGTCAATTTAAGCAAGCGCTTGACGCGGGTGGACGCTTTTCAGCTGATTTGCAGATTAATAATACGCTCGAAGGCAATTTAGCCGACCAACTACCGCCCAGCCAAGAAAATGTGGGTAACATCAGTATCGGTGATAAAAGCGTGCCGTTATTGCTTGAGCGCGTCGTCTCAAAGCAAGGTGAGCAATACTGGCAGTTTTCTACCGAAACGCTCAGCTCAATACCAGAAGTTCTAGAAAACACCGATCCTACCTTGGTATCTCGTTATACGATCGACTCGCTAGAAGGTAAAAAGCTTTTCGGCTATCAATTGGTGGATCTGTTCGCCGCCTTGGCCATGACTGTGAGCAGTTTTTTATTGACCTACGTCATGGTATGGCTGCTGTATCATTTGTTAAAGCTCGTTTATCCACGCGTGCGCGGTGTGGCATTACCAGTGCCGGACAAGGTTATCTTGCCCCTTGCGGTAGTGATTATGGCGCTGATATTGTCTGAGGTGATGGTCTATTCTGGGGTGTCAGTGACGCTGCGTGAGCCGGTCAATCGCTTTACCGAGATTGCATCGTGGCTCGCTATAACGTGGTTATTATTGCGTGTCATCGATGCGATTTTCACGCGTGCTGTTAACTTAAGCTATAAGAAAAACCATACTGAACGGGTTTCGATATTAGGGTTGATGCGAAAAGTTGTTAAGGCCTTACTACTGATATTTGCTGTGATCGTCATTTTTGGTAATTTAGGCTTTGATTTGACAACAGGTATCGCAGCCTTAGGTGTCGGTGGTTTGGCTTTAGCACTTGGTGCGCAAAAAACCATCGAGAACCTCGTGGGAAGTGTGGTCGTCGTGGCGGATTCGCCCGTACGTATCGGCGACTACTGTAAGTTTGGCACTTATGAAGGTACGGTCATCGATATCGGTATTCGCTCATCACGTGTACGCACCTTGACGCGCACGATTGTCACTGTCCCCAATGGTGACTTCTCGTCCATGCAAATCGAGAACTTTACCTCGCGTGATATGTTTCGCTTCTTTCATCAGTTATATCTCAAGCGTACTGCCGATATTGACGTGGTCTTCAAAATGGTCAAAGACTTAGACGAGTTTTTAAATGAGCATTATTTGACCAATAATGAATGGAATCAAGTCAATATTTTAGAGCTGCGTCAAGACTGTTATGTGATTCAGTTACAAGCTTATATTAATGCTAACGACGTCATGGAGTTTTATGACAAGCAAAATGTGGTATTCGTTGATGTGCTCAATCAAGTGGCAAAATATAAGGTCGAGCATGCGCTACCAACCCAACAGTTGATTGTCAATCAAGCGGAGCTTGAGCATCATATGGATAATGGTCGTGATAATAATACTGCGCTTGACTCTGTTGCAAATACGCCGAATGATGACAATGCTTATCACAATAGCAATGATAATCTTAGTGATGATGACGACGCTAATATTGATAACAATGCGGATAATAGTACTGCTAGTGATAGCGAGCATAAAGCTATCAACGTCAGTAAAAATAGCAGCAAAGATGCCAGCAGTGCGAACAACGACAAAGTCGCTGAAAAACAGAAAGAAAAGGCTAAAAAAGCTCAGTCAAAAAAAGCCCGTAAAATTCATACTTATGCGTTTGCAAAACGTAAGTTTAAGCATTCCAAAAGAAAATTTGGTTTCTCTATTTGGAACCAGCCATAGTATTTATGGTGAATCGACTTTGTAGAAATGGCTTTGCAGAACTGACTTTTAAGCAGGCGGTAGCGGGTGAAATGAGGGCGACGGTCGTTGGCCATCCCTTTATTTTTTTGGTTTATAGCGATAAAGGGGCTGCCAGTTATCCAGTTATAATGGTACGGCAGTTTTATCCCGTAACAAGCCATAGTACGACCATAGCAGCAGACTGGCGGCGCTACGATGTGGCGACCAACTTTCGGTCAAGTGGTTTAGCTGTTTTGGAGTCGGACGCTCTGCTAAACCTAGTAACTCCATTGCTGCGACTTTAATCGCCAAATCGTCGACTGCCAATACATCTGCGCGTTTTAAAGAAAATAGTAGATACATCTCAGCCGTCCAGCGCCCAATACCAGTGACTGCTGTCAGTGTGTTTATAACCTCTGCATTTGCCATCCTTACTAGCGCCGCAAAGTCTATGTTATGGTCTACTAGTGAGCGGACATAACGTATCTTTTGCTTAGATAGTCCTTGAGCGCGCAATGTTTCATCCGTCGCTTCGCTAATGGCTTTAGGAGTGGTCAAACCTGCCGCAACAATCCGTTGCCAAATGCTGGCCGCCGCGGCTACCGATAGCTGTTGCCCAACCATCGCTCTCATTAATTGTTCAAAGCCACCGGCATTGTGCCTGAGACTGGGCACGCCAACTTGCTCATAAACAGGTGCAAATCTCGGTTCGATGGCAATCAAGGCGATGATATGCTCTTCTAATGCTTTAACATTTTCAATAGTTTGTAGACTCATAAATATCTTATCCTCATTGATTTAGATACCGCTAAAGCTATAGTGAGTGAAAAGTAATATCGATAGATGACGCACTGCTGATAGAGGCGACAAAAAATTGATATCAGCAACAGCATCGCGTTTTTAGGATGTTTGGACTATAGATGCAAACAGTTGCTTCGATGATGAGCATAACAAAAAGGACTGCATAGATGCAGTCCTTTTTTTTCTTTAACCGAGCAGCTTATTCGCTATCAGTTTTAGGCTTTTTAAGCAGTACCAATACAGCGCCATTGCCACCATCTTTGGGCGGCGCAGAGCAAAATGCCAATACTTCTGGCAATTGACGTAGCCAACCGTTGACGCAGGTTTTTAAAATAGCCTCAGAACCTTTACCATGAACGATTTTTACCATGGTTTCGTTGTTCTGTTTCGCTTGGCTCAATAGTTGAGTCATAGCCGCGCGCGCTTCGTCAATGGTACAGCCATGGATGTCTACTGCGTCATACCAACGCAGCTTGCCCTGTTTTAGCTGGGTAAAAACCTTATTTTGCAGCGTTGGCTGCTTATAAGACAAATACGCTTCGCCAGCGACGGGGTTGAGTAGCGCTTGCATATCTGATAAGCCTGCACCCAAGTCACTCGTTTCACTGCCTTGCGCAGCGGCACGTTTCGACAGAGTCGCGGCGTCAGGTTTGCGCACTTTTGCGGCATTGGCAGGGGAGCGGACATTTTTGTCCTCTAGCTGATCTACACCATGCATCGCTTGCATAAAGAGAACTTTATCATCATCGATATGCTCACTGTCTAATTGTTTGACCGTTTTTTTGACCTGCTTTTGGGTAAGTAGCGAGACAGGTTCTGTGGGCTTGCCATTGTCACCATCAGGCGAATTGGTATCGCGACCTTTGCTCAGTTGTCCTTTGAGCTCTTTGAGCTGGTCTTGCATTTCTTTTGAAAATAGAGAATTTGACATAAAAGTTAACGTATCGTTGGTTAATGAAGGAATGATTGATTGATTTAAACTGTTCAGAAGACTGAAGCCACTTTACCCGTCTGCTGCGACGCCCGCAAGTAAGGATTGTAACGCTTGTCCGGGGTGATCCGTTTTCATAAATTGCTCACCGATCAAAAAGTGCTGAATATCGTTATTGAGCATCAAACGAATATCATCGCTGCTATGGATACCGCTTTCGGTGACGATAAGCGGTTTCTGTGCTGTGGCTGCGCTATTAGCGTCATCCGCCAATGCTTCGATTAAAATATTTTTTAGATCAAGCGTGGTTTGTAGATCGACATCAAAAGTATTCAAATCACGGTTATTGATACCATAGATATTATGCTCGGAGCGTGGCAGTTTTAATGCGCGTTCAAGCTCAGCTTTGGTATGGACCTCAATCAATACATCCATGCCCAGCTCGATACTGAGCGCATGTAGTTTTTGTACTTGAGTATCATCCAAACAAGCCATGATTAATAATATACAGTCGGCACCCATGAGATATGATTGGTAAATTTGATACTCATCAATCATAAAGTCTTTGCGCAGTATCGGTAGGCTTGCGGCATTGGCAGCTTGAATCAGGTAGCTGTCATCGCCTTGGAAATAATCGCGATCCGTCAATACAGACAAACAGCTCGCGCCAGCTTGCTCGTATTGTTTGGCAAACAACGCAGGCGCGAAGTTATGATTGATAACGCCTTTAGAGGGAGAGGCTTTTTTAATCTCAGCGATGATACCGATACCATTGTCTTTAGCAGCGGTAACTCCTACAGCTACCACAGCTCTTAGAGCAGCGGCAAAACCTCGACGTGATTTTTTATCAGTCGCTACTTGCGCTTTTAACGCTTCAAGAGATAGCACATCGCGAGCGGCTTTTACTTCTTCTATTTTGGTGGCGACAATGCGCTGTAATACCGAAGGAATATCTGTATTGGTTGTGTTCATACTGGTATCCGAATATTGTTAAAGGTAAATAAATAAGCAACAATGGCTATTTTTGCATCTCGTTAACACGGAGATGTCCGTTAAGAGCTAGCCGCTAGCTGCTGAGTATATTTGGCTAAAGACTCAAGCTTGATTAACGCATCGCCATTTTGGATGACTTGTTGAGCACGGCTGACACCATTAGGATAATTGCTGGCAAGTCCTGCGGTATATATCGCCGCACCTGCATTTAGGGCAATCATATCACGAGCTTTTAGGACCGCGCGATCATGAGTCTCTTCACCTGATAAAGCGGCGCGTATTAGCTCAAGGCTTTGTTCTGGAGAATCTACATCAAGCCCAATCAGCGTTTGTGATTCGATACCCGCATCCTCTGGCATCATCTCATAGACAGAGATTTCACCATCTTTTAATTCAGCTACTGTGGTCGAAGTGGCGAGGCTGATTTCATCTAAGCCATCCTTTGCACCGACGACCATGACATGACGTGCGCCTAAATTTTTCATCACTTTGGCGATTGGCTCACACAGCTGAGCAGTAAAGACGCCAATGACCAAATTGGGCGTGCCAGCAGGGTTGGTTAATGGCCCTAAGATATTAAAGATAGTGCGCGATTTGAGCTCACGACGGACTGGATTGGCATAACGCATCGCGCTGTGATGATTGGGCGCAAACAAAAAGCCAACGCCTTGATTTTCGATGCAGTCTTTTGCTTGCTCAGGTGTGAGCGACAGACTAATACCCGCTTGCTCCAACAAATCTGAGCTACCGGATCTGGTAGAGACGCCGCGATTACCATGCTTAGCAACTTGAGCGCCTGCCGCTGCCACCACAAACGCCGACGCTGTAGAGACGTTGAATAAATTCGCACCATCACCGCCCGTACCGACGATATCGACTAAATGAGCACAGTTCTTAGGTTCGATATTCGCAGCCAAAGCGCGCATGGCACTGGCTGATGCCGTAATCTCGTCGATGGATTCACCCTTCATACGTAGACCCGTCAAGATAGCACCCATCATAGCGTCGCTACATCTGCCTTGCATGATAACCAGCATGACTTGATACATCTCATCAAAGGTCAAATCAATATGCTGAAAAATTCGACCCAAAGCCGTCGTTAGTAGCTTATGGATGCCTTCGTCAGACAGTTGTGCAATATTAGCTGCGGTGTGGGTGTCCTCTATCTTTACAGTACTCATTAGGCTCTCGCTTTATATTATTTATATTGGTGTATAGGGTGGTCAGAATTTTTATTATCAATCATGCATTTTTAGTAACATTAACCGACTTGCGGCAATGCCTTTGAGGCTGATACTGCCAGATTATGAGTTTGCAAAAAGTTATTGAGTAGCTGATAACCGGCTTCGCTCAAGATGGACTCAGGATGGAACTGTACGCCTTCAATGGCCAATGTGCGATGACGTATGCCCATGATTTCCTCAATACTACCATCGGCGTGCTGCGTCCATGCGGTCAACTCTAGACAGTCGGGTAGACTGGTTTTGTCAACGACCAGCGAATGGTAACGCGTGAATTTTGAGGGGCTAGGTAAGTTGGCAAACACGCCTTTACCACTATGGTAAACGGCAGATAAGCGCCCGTGCATCACTTCGCCAGCTTTGACTACCTGTCCACCGAATGCTTGTCCAATCGCCTGATGCCCGAGACAGATGCCCAATATAGGGATAATACCCTTAAAAGTTTCGATAACGTCTAAAGAAATGCCGGCACGGTCTGGATCGCAAGGCCCTGGACCAATCACGATGGCATCGGGAGCCAAGGTTTGAATCTGCTCAATGGTCATCTGATCGTTACGCCATACCGTGATGTCCTGCTGCAACTCACCGAAGTACTGTACGATATTGTACGTAAAGCTGTCGTAATTATCGATCATTAGAATCATTGTGTAGTCAACTCATTGATTTTATTTTTCAAAAGGTAAATTTGCTCTTATTATTATGCATTGAACTCAACATAAAAGGGGCTTGCTTTACTGGCTAGTTATTGTAAAGGACATCATCTTACCACTATTTTGTGGTCTATAAAATGTAGGACATGGCCTAGCGTTTCAAAGAGCTAAAAAATTAAAATGCACCATAAAAACGCAATGTTAATCATTGGTGCACTTGCTACTGCACTAATACAGTGCGAATATGCGCTTATATCTACTACTCTTAAATGTTGTCCATAAAAATAATGGCTCAGTTACCTCTTAATATAGTTAAATTACTATTATAAATTACTGAAATTATTGCCAATAATTGGGTTGTTAGTACTAAATATTATATTTAGCAAGGTAACTTGGCACAGCAGTTGCACCATTAGTGTTATCAATATTATTAGATATTGGATATTGGTTACTCTAAAAATAATTGTTAATAAGCAATTGAAGAGTTCAGCATTATGAGTCAGATGTTGCTAAAATGGGGTCAGTCTGCATTTGGCTGATGACTATTTTGGGCCAATGATTTTAGACCAGTAATTTTAGCCCAATGATAGCTGCGCACACTGACGGATAGTGTCACGAGTGTTGATAAACATGACCTTGCAGGCGCTACAAAGCCGCTATATAGATCCAAAAGCCAGTCCCATATTTTAAAAAGTTTTCATTCATTACTTTAAATCGTAATTTTTTAATTTATTACTTTAAATCGTAATAACGTCATAACCATAACGGAGATTATTCATGTCGAACAAACTACTAGATCTTATCAAATCCTCCAATGCCAAATGGGTCGATTTTCGCTTTACTGATACCCGTGGTAAAGAGCAGCACATCAGTTTTCCAGCGCATAGCGTAGACGAAGAAGTCATGGAAGACGGTAAAATGTTCGATGGTTCATCTATCGCTGGCTGGAAAGGCATTGAAGCGTCAGATATGATCTTGCGTCCTGATCCTGAGACCGCTTTTTTGGATCCGTTTTTTGATGCCGTGACCGTTGTGGTGACTTGTGACATCATCGAACCCTCTACGCTACAAGGCTATGACCGTGACCCACGCTCTATCGCCCGCCGTGCAGAAGAGTACTTAAAGTCTACTGGTATCGGTGATACGGCTTATTTTGGTCCTGAGCCAGAATTCTTTGTATTCGATGAAGTAAAATGGTCGATTGAGATGTCAGGGGTTAGCCATAAAATCGTCGCGGAAGAAGCTGCATGGTCAACCAATAATGACTATGAGTGGGGCAACATGGGACACCGTCCACGTGTTAAAGGGGCGTATTTCCCAGTACCACCAATCGATAGCTCACACGATATGCGTGCGGTGATGTGCGAACGTATCGAAGAAATCATCGGCGAAGGCTGTATCGAGGTGCATCATCATGAAGTGGCACCTTGTCAGTCAGAGATTGGCGTCGCGTTTAATACGCTTGTCAAAAAAGCGGATGAAGTACAACAGTTAAAATACGTGGTTCATAACGTTGCGCATCAGTTTGGCAAAACCGCGACCTTTATGCCAAAACCAATCGTTGGCGACAATGGTTCGGGCATGCACGTGCATATGTCAATCTCAAAGGATGGTGTCAATACCTTCTCAGGCGATGAGTATGCTGGTCTGTCTGAAACGGCACTATATTTCATCGGCGGCGTCATCAAACATGCCCGCGCTTTGAATGCGATTACCAACCCATCGACCAACAGCTATAAGCGTCTAGTACCGCATTACGAAGCACCTATCAAGCTTGCGTACTCAGCGTCTAACCGCTCAGCGTCTATTCGTATTCCGCATGTTAGTAGCCCGAAAGCCGTCCGTGTCGAAGCGCGCTTCCCTGATCCAGCCGCCAACCCATACTTAGCGTTTGCTGCGCTATTGATGGCAGGCCTTGATGGTATTCAGAACAAGATGCATCCAGGCGAAGCCGCTGACAAAAACTTATATGACTTACCACCAGAAGAAGAAGCACAAATTCCAACGGTTGCTGAGAGCTTAGAAGTAGCGCTGCAAGCATTACGTGATGATCATGAATTCTTGTTAAAAGGCGATGTGTTCACCCAAGACATGCTAGAAGCATTTATTGCCCTGAAAGAAGAAGAAGTGCAGCGTGTCAATGTGACGGTACATCCAGTAGAGTTTGACTTGTACTATAGCTGCTAATCCATCGTTAAAAGTTTGAGTTTCTAATTAAAAAATCAGTCAAGTAAATCTTGGCTGGTTTTTTTTATGGTATTCAAACCAACAATTGTTCTATAATGAGAGGCTGATGATGAATGCTTGATAATAAGTGCTCGTTACATTTTTACTCGCGATACCGTTTCTTACTGATGAATTTTTTTAGGATTTAAGCCCACGGTTTCAGTTTCTACAGGACGGCGCGGACAGTGAGTTGCAATGCTCAGTTTTTCATAGCCAGCCATAATAATGATAACAGCAGGCAATGCCATGAAACGCTCAACCTTAAGCCTTTTCTTAGTAATCACCTTGTCACTATTTCAAATAGGCTGTATGCAACAAGAAAAAAAGCAAGATCCTTATAAAGAGGGTGACATCGTCACTTGGAAGATTATAGATAAGAAAGGTAAATATGAATCAGAAATGTCTGATCAATACAATCTTCAATGTGACATTCGAGACGATGTTGGATTAGGTTGCTTTGGTAACTCTACTAACAGTCAAGTCTCTGGCATAGTTTTTTCATTTTGGAATAATGAGAAAGTCAAAGCTATTTCATACGAGCCTATTTATGGTGGTATCAAAGTTGAATGGTATTTTCATCGTAGTAACTTAGAGCATTGGCAAGAGATTGATGCTGCCATTTGGCGACTATTAGACACTTGGAATATATCGCCAATAGAGTAAACATGGATTAACTCAAGAAGTCATATCCTCATAAATGCCTACATAAAAGTGCTGCTGTCGTAGATGTACTATTCTAGATTAGAGTTTGCTTTCCATTTATCTAATATAACAGACGCTACTGTTATTACTTTAAAAATACCCCATAATGGTATTATTATACTTATTAAACACGCGCACTTATTAGGTTAACTGACTATGGTTTCATCATTAAAAAGTACTGTTTTTTTAAATAAAGGGTTGTCGCTAAGTCTGCTGACAGGGCTCATCATTAGCGCAGCCAGTCTTTACGCACCGATGGCAAATGCCGCCGCTATTTATAAAGTTGTTGATGAGAAGACCGGTCAAGTCACCTTTACCGATCGTCCACAAAATTACGAGCAGCAAGCGGGCAAAGAGATTAGCCAGACGACGTTGACAACCGGTAATGAAACGAATAGTTCAAACAGCAATAGCACTGAAAGTAGTCAAACTGCTAGCAATGCCGCGCCCGCTAATGACTCAACAGCTAAGGCAGCGGTCAACTATCAGCTCACCATCACTGAACCGAGCGAAGAACGCGCTTATCGGCGTCCAGCGCAGAGTATCAACGTAGCGCTACAAGTTCAGCCCGCGCTGCAAGCAGGCGCTAGTGTCCGTATTTACTTTGATGGTAACGAAGTTGCTCAAGGTCTAAATGCAACGATTGCGACAATAGACACTTTGCCAGGCGCGCATACGATAACGGCCGTCATTCAAAGTGAAAAAGGTCAAACGCTGCAGCAAGTCACAAGGACTGTCTATGTGATTCAAAATAATACCACCTTGCAAAACAATAAAAAAATTGCCCAGCAGCTTTTGGCGCATCAGAACTTGCCGTGGCATCAAAAAGTGATGCTAAAGTTGCGTCAAAAAAACGGGAAGCAGGCCAACTCTCAGAGCAGTAAACCTATGACTAGCAATGCTTTTACTAAGTAATTAAGTAAGTGGCTTATTTATTAAGGCAGCTAAATAAAGTATAGGTTATTTGGTTTTTAGACGTTAAAAAAAGGGCAGTCACTGTATTCAGTGATTGCCCTTTTTTTCAAAAACTATTTGAATGTTTAATAGAACCTAATTATATCTATCTTTTTAACTTATTTGGTTAACTCAATCGTGCCATTGGCAGTGACTGAGATGGTGCTTTCACCAGATTCAAAGCTTTGGCTTGGTACCGATTCATCAGCAGAGGCCGCTTTCATGCTCATCGCGTTATACATCGGACGCGGGTAGTTGCTACCGGTGTTTAGATTGACAGTGACGACACGATAACCGCGAGCATCCCAAGCGCGGGTGAGGTTTTTAGCTTGCTGTTGAAACGCACGAGAGGCTTCTGTCATTAGCTTCTGCTCTAAGGCGTCTTTTTTCACGTCTGAAACCCCAAAGTTTAGATTGTCCATGACCAAGGTTTCTTGCAAATCAGCAATAAGTTGGCTCGTTGCGGCGAAATCTGTACTTTTAAGATCGATGTTTGCTTGTCCAGTCCAGCCAATGATTTTGTCATTTTTATCATAGCGTGGATAGGTGCGCTGCTGTCCCGTAGTCACTGTCACCTTAGGGTAGCGCTTAGCGATTTTCATCGCATTATTGATAGAGGTATTGAGCGTGGTGGCCAGCGTTTTAGCATCGGTGGCTTGTGCTTTTTTATACAAGCTGGCTCGTACTTCATCGTTTTGAATATCTTCTTTGACTTCTGCCTGAAAGCTAATCTGATCGTAGCCTGTTGGCTCTGCATGAGCGCTGCCCATCATTGCTGTCAGTAGGGCCGCAGTACCAGTAGCCAGAGCCGCTTTATTGAGTAGAGTGGTTTTCATTATGATCTCCTAATAAATGATAGTTATATGAGTCGTGTATTGATTACGCTTATTCTTATACGGTATGTTGTTTGTATCGTTTCTTATTCAACATACCTCAACTAAAATAGCAAAAATTAAAGAGGTTGCTGTGAGAATTTTGTCACTTAAGTTACAGGCTAAGTTATAAGAATGACGTGGTTATCTCCTTTATTACCTTAATTTTTGCCATTATTTAGCCTCTTAAACGAAGAGTTTTACGATTGGGGTTGTAATCACAAAAAATTCTTGTATAATCTGCAACTGGTGGCTCCATTGGTAGCCTCGCAACATTGTTCTATGAATCCCGCCAGGACCGGAAGGTAGCAACGGTAATAGTTATGATGTGTGCCGAGGATGTGCTTTTGGAGTCGCTTTTTTTTGCCTAAAATTTGAGTGCGATCTTAATAAAATATAAACAACGCTCATTTGCTATATTAAGCCCTTCATTGTAAAGGGCTTTTTTTGGCTCGCATTTCGTTAAATTTTAACTTCTCATTGATTAAGATAGGTTAAAATACAATGTATTAACTTTTATTAACATTCTAGATACTTTGGGATTCTTTTATGAAATTGTTCGTTTGGCTGTTCATTGCATTCGTGGTGCTAGTGGTGGTATGTGGCGTCTCGATATTTAACAAATTGGTACGCGCCCGCAACCAAGCAAAGAATGGCTTTGCACAGATAGATGTGCAGCTAAAGCGGCGTCATGATTTGATTCCCAATTTAGTCGAAACCGCCAAGCGTTATCTGACGCATGAAGAAGAGACGCTGACTCGTGTGATTAGTGCACGTAATCACGCCCAAAGCTTGCAAGACTCTAATAAACATCAGCCAGACTCGCTTGAGCATATGGCGCTATTTGCCAAAGCAGAGGGTATGTTGTCGAAAGCGTTGGGGCAATTTTCTGCGGTTGTGGAGGCTTATCCTGAGCTAAAAGCAGATAGCTTGATTAAGGAGTTGATGGATGAGCTGACCAATACCGAAAACCGGATTGGCTTTGCCCGTCAGCATTATAACGATAGCGTGATGTTTTATAACAATGATCGCGAAGTGTTTCCTAATAATCTTGTCAGCACAACTTTTGGCTTTCGTCCACTTAGTCCATTGGTATTTGAAGATAGAAAACTCATTGCTCAAGCACCTGTCGTCGATATGGGCTGATATTTACATACTGTCAAATGCACTTAGTTATGGTTAGGTAAGAGTAATAGATGGATTTTTTTGGTGCACAGCGTAGCCGTACTCAGCGCAGCTTATTGCTCTATGGGCTGTTTTTTCTCATTGTCTTTGCCCATTTGGCAGTAGCGCTGGCTATCATGGCGCTACTGCTGACGATATTTACTGGTGGCGTTTATAAGTGGGTATTAATACTGGTTGCTGTTTGGACGCTAGGTAGCTTTGTCATTGGTAGTTTTTTGGAATATGGTCGCCTAAAAGCAGGTGGTCGAGCGATTGCTAAGCGCGTGGGCGCGGTGCGATTGTTTATCGACCACAGCCAAGATGCTTGGGAGCATAGCCAAGGAGTTGCCCATCAGCATCAGCCTGTATCTAAAGTTCGCTTTAGTGCCCGCCATATTGCGGTGCGTGATGAGCGCGATTTCCCGCCTGTCTATCGGCGTTATTATGAGATTGCCCAGCAGCTAGCTATTGCTTCAGGTTTGCGAATGCCTATTCTATATGTGCTGCCTGAAGAACAAGGCATTAATGGTTTTGTAGCGGGTCGCCATAGCCAAGATATGGTGCTCGTCGTCACCCAAGGCGCGCTTGATAAGCTATCTGATGAAGCGCTATACGGGCTAATAGGGCATGAGTATGGTCATATCTTACATGGTGATGCGACGTTTAATTTACAGCTAATGGTGGTGTTAGCAGGCTTGCAGTTACTCTATGACTGGAGTGATTCTATTAATAATTTTGGTGCTGGTTATAAAAGCAGTCATAAAAACAGTCAGCAAAACTATTTTGATGGCTCTTTTATTAATAGTGCGGTTAAGCAAAACAACCCCTTGCCGCAAAGAGCAATTGATAGCCATGCGCGTCGCACTGAAGCGTTAACAGCAAACTTTAACACTCATAGTGAATGGGTAAGCTATTGGCAAGCTCAGTCGAATAACCAGTCACAAAGCCAGCAATCATCAACACAAACTCAGTCGATGTGGCTGCAAAATAATAATAAGTTCGATAGCCAAGCACCGCGTAATATTTGGACATTATTAATCCATGGTTTGAGCTTTTCTAGTATGGCCAGTGCTCAGCTCATCAAACACAGCTTTAACCGTGAGCGCGAGTTGCTTGCCGATGCGACCAGCGTACAGCTCACACGTTCGCCGGCTATTATGGAAACCTTAAAGGCCATTCATCAAGATGCGCTTGGTTCGCGCTTAACTGGCATCACCGATATTAATGGATTAAGTCATTTCTTTTTTGCTAGTAGTGGTGCCGATTTGGGTGACGTATCGTGGTTTGCCACCCATCCAAGTTTGGCTGAGCGCATGAGTGCCATCAATGCCAATGCTTATCATGATTTCGCCGTGCAAGTGGCTAAAGAAAAACGTCTCAATCAGCAAAAGATAAAAGAAATTTATGAGCAGCGCCGCTTGGGTGATTGGGGTGTAATAGTAGTAAATAGCCTAAGCAATAATAAGCAAGAGAAAAATGCACATCAATCGCGAGTATCTGCAGTTCAATCAGCGTCAGATATTTATAAAAGCGCGACCGATAAAAACCGCTATTCGGCTGATAAAAGACTTAATAGTAACTTCAATGATGTTATTGACGAAGGTACTATTCAAAAAGTTGCTATTCAAAAAGATATTATTCAAAAAGCTGCTATCGAAAAAGAAATTGCAACTTTTTCGACTAGTGAGATAAATAATGAATTGCAGGACGATAACGGGCTTGAATTTTTTGTAGAGCAAGATGTCGTTATTGACGGGCGTTTGCAGGTGCAAGCAGAAGATGTCGGTACGCATCAGTTGCTTAAGCCATGGCAAGCCAAACCTGATAGTGATTTGCCATCAGATACCTTGATTGGTATCGAAGATATACAAAAAGTATCGCTACCGCAGTATGTGCTCAATCACAGTTATCATCCGCTAGGTGCGCAAGCTCTGATTGAATCCGTGCTGCTTTGTCATCAGGGTTATGCGCTGTCAACAACAGCAACTTATGACTTAACTGATATCTGGCTCGGGCTCGATAGCGATAGAGCTTTTGCTACTAAAACTAAAGTCGATATAAATAACACACAAATTTTACCGCATACACTCGATCATAAATTATTAGCGGCAGTGGCAAATCTTGACAGACGATTAGACAGTGCTTTGATTGCGTTGGCGCTAAAGCAACTACGCCAGCATGATTTATCAGAAAGTGCTATTGATGAATGGCGCTTAAAATATGAAGCCAGTCATAGCACTCAAGATCATCAACATTATGTGCAGAAAAAAAAGTGTCGTACGATGCTGTTGCGTTATCAGCAAGGTATCATTGAGCTGTTTGAAAACTCCCTTACGGCTGATTTAAACCAAAATATCGCTGATACTATAGATAATGATGCTTC
Organism: Psychrobacter sp. TB67; assembly: GCF_000511065.1. Taxonomy (NCBI): domain Bacteria; kingdom Pseudomonadati; phylum Pseudomonadota; class Gammaproteobacteria; order Moraxellales; family Moraxellaceae; genus Psychrobacter; species Psychrobacter sp. TB67. Next base: position 30,440 of record NZ_AYYA01000028.1, on the reverse strand, counting down.
TATTGTTAAATCTACATCCGTATTAAATCCTTTAGAAAATACGCGCTCTCGGTTGTCTCGGTCGCCAGCGATTTTAGCGTTATGGCAGGCGCTACAGCTACAGCAATTGTTGCCCGTATTGTCTGCCGTATTAAATGATACACAGGTTCAGTCGCATCTTCACCCTCAATATCTATACTATCAATGGCAGCAAGTATTACACGCTAGTACGGATGATATTTATACTCAGCTTGATCCTTCAGGAGAAGTATTTGATGGTCTTGATGTTGCCGCAAAAACCATGCTGACTTTATTGGCTTATCGCTTATCAAAGGATGCTAAAGGGCAGATAATATCTGCCCTAGATAGCTCAGTACCTATCTCAACACCTATTTCAGTGCTCAGCTATAATAGTGCTAGCGTTGCTCATTATCTTGTAGGTTTACGCCGTCATGCACGTTTGCTTGATATTGATTTAGCAGCCGTTAGTGAGGCAAATTTGCAATGGTTATTATTGACTGCGCAAAGTTTAAATAGTGTTCAATTACTGGCATTGATAGAAGCGGTGCCTATTTTTATAGCGTCTGCCAGTCAATCGTCTGGTTCTAAAGCCAAAGGTGATGATAATTATCGACAGAGGCAACAGGGCGATGCTCAAATAGATTATAATGCGATTAATAATGAGCCTCATGGTTATAATGATTACTGGCAATGGCTGAGTACGTTGCATACAGTGATGTTACACGATACGATAGTCAGTCAAGATGAGTATGATTGCTTGACCGAGCTTGCCAATCATTGGCTAGGCGTTCGGCAGCTTTTTTGAGCAGTGTCATTAATTGCATTTGAGTATTCTTTTGATAGTAAAAGCCTGTAAATCCATTTTAGACAAGTAGGATAGTAAATAAGCATGAGTGATATCCAAGACCCGCTAATTGTATTGCAGCATCGTATGCAGCAGCGCCAGATTTTAGCGATGATGGGTATCAATCAGTGGGTGCAGCCAAGCTCTGAGACATTGAGTATCGCTGATATTTCTGCGCCTGCTCTGCCTGAGCAGACTGTAGCTAACTCAACTTTAGCTAATGCCAGCACTCCATCTAATGCTACGGCTTCTTCTGCGACGAGTACTGAACAGCCAAGCCTTGAATCTTCTAATATTGAATCCCTAAACATTAATGCCATATCAGGTATGGTAGATGATGAGTCTAATCATTCTTATGATGACGCTAATGAGACAGGTTTAAGCCAATCTGACCAACAAAGCCCCGCCACCTATAGTTTTGACTCGACTGTCCCTGACATCTCTAAGCCTGCCGTTACCTCACTTGTAAATACGGTCGTTCAGCAAGCTGCGATTGACAATGTAAATAATGCTCCAAGCTTTGAAGATAGCAGTTTTACAGAGAATAACTTTAAAGACGATAGCTTCAAAAAGGTAGTACCATTTGATTTACAAGGTGGTCGCTATGGCGATTGGGTAATTTTGGTTGATATTCAAGCCCTTAATTATGACAGCCAAAAGCTGTGGCAAAATATCACCCAAGCGCTCTCCATCAATTGTGAGACGACCTCATTCCCTATTTGTGAAGGTATGGATACCGCTGAGCTTGCTAATGCCAGCCTTGCAGGATATGTCTTTAAGATTGGTCGTCGCGAAGAGATAAAAGTTGCCGCATTGACAGTGTTACCTGACGGTCTTGAGCATCCGAACTTTACCACTGTGCCGACACTCGATGAGATGCTTACTGATAGTAGCCTTAAACGTCAGCTGTGGGAGCAGTTATCAAAGTAGTATTAAAGGCTTACCACTTACGATTATTACGACTACTACGACAGAGATTAAAAAGTAACGATAATATTCACCTTTATCATTGAATCTTTAATAACCACGATGATTTCATCATATCTAGGATAATAATTATGACCACCAAAGCCGCTCCTAACCGTGTACCCAACTTTTCAGCGGGACCTGCCACCATACCGACCGCCGTCTTATCACGCGCTCAAGAAGAGTTGCTTGATTGGCAGGGACGCGGTATGTCGGTCATGGAAGTGAGTCACCGTAGTAAAGAGTACATCGCGATTACCGAAAAAGCCGAAGCCAAATTGCGCTCGCTCATGGACATTCCAGATAACTATAAAGTACTGTTTTTACAAGGCGGTGCCAGCTTACAGTTTTCAGCGATTCCGTTAAATCTATTAAATGGTGGACGCGCAGATTACCTAACGACGGGTACTTGGTCTGGCAAAGCGGTTAAAGAAGCGCAGCGCTATGCCAAACTGGGTTTGGGCGAGGTTAATGTGGTCGCAACGAGTAAAGACAATAACTTTACCGATGTGCCAGACCAAAGTGATTGGAATCTGAGCGCAGATGCGGCATATTTTCATTACTGCACCAACGAAACCATTCACGGTGTGCAGATATTTGAGCCGCCACAAGTCGATGCGCCGATTATCGCCGATATGTCTTCTTGCATTTTGTCACAGCCCATTGACGTTTCTAAGTTTGGTATGATTTACGCCGGTGCACAAAAAAACATCGGGCCAGCAGGACTAATTATCGTCATTATCCGTGAAGATTTATTGGGCAAAGCGAGTGAGTGGTGCCCGCTGCTGATGAATTATGAACACCAAGCTGAAAAAGAATCCATGTCAAACACGCCAGCGACGTATTCTTGGTATTTAGCAGGACTAGTATTTGATTGGTTAGAAGAGCAGGGCGGCGTTGCTGCTATCGGCAAAATTAACCAACAAAAAGCGGATTTATTGTATAAAACCATCGATGACAGCCGCTTTTATAGCAATCCAGTAGCCAAAAAGTATCGCTCTATCATGAACGTGCCGTTTACGTTAGCCGACAGCAGCCTTGATAAAGTGTTTTTAGAAGAGTCGGCGGCAGCAGGCCTCATGAATCTAAAAGGTCACCGCGATGTCGGTGGTATGCGCGCCAGCATTTATAATGCAGTGTCATTAGAGTGGGTACAGCAGTTGGTTGACTTTATGATTGACTTTGAAAAAAAGCACGCTTAAGTTAGTACAGGCTTTGAAACAAAAGGCGCAACTTTAAGAGCTGCGTCTTTTTTTATGTCTATTAGCGTTTTTTTAAGTAGCATAATGCGTTATGTAGCATCCTTAACACCGCAAAGCATTAGGTTAAAAAACCTAAGTTTGTTATGATAAAATTTCTTCAATTGCCTATTTTGCCGTCAGTCGCGCATTTTTTATCCAAGTCGGTTTAGAGTAGAAGGTCGTTATGAGGGGTATTACATAGTCATGATGCTAAAAAACACCATGCTAAAAGCCGTCTTGCTTGTCATGACTAGCAGCTGGATACCTGTTAGTATCGCAGCGCCAATCACCACGACTGCGCTTGGGCACAATAGTACCACTGAGTATATTGACGTACCATACATGCCCTATGCCAATCCAAAGGCGCCCAAAGGTGGTACGCTTTCATTGGATGCACGCGGCACCTTTAATGCGGCCAATAAATGGATGACCACAGGTGTGGCGATGGTTGGTACGGACTATCTGTATGATACCTTGATGACAGGCTCACTCAATGAAGCCTTTACCATGTATCCGCAGCTGGCTGATAAAGTCACGTATGATCCTGATGATACCAGTTGGATTATTTACCATATTAATCCTGCCGCACGCTTTTGGGATGGCTCGCCGGTGACCAGCAGTGACGTCAAAGCCACTTATGATGCGATATTGAATAAAGGCCCGATGTATATCCGCAGTTATTTAGGCGATATTAAAGACGTTGAGATTATCGATAAGCAGCGGGTAAAGTTTGTTTTTAAGTCTGATGACAATAAAGAGATTTTATTGACGGTCGGCCAGTTTCCTATTTTTGCTAAATCCTCGATTGATACAGATTTTGAAAAAATAACCTTGACGCCGCTCATGGGTAGCGGTCCTTATAAGCTTGGCCGCGTCGATGCGGGGCGTGCGGTCAGCTATGTGCGTGATCCCAATTATTGGGGCCGTGATTTGATGGTCAATCGTGGTCGTTATAACTTTGATATGATTAAATTTGTCTATTATCAAAGTGATGAGATTGCTTTTGAGGGTTTTAAATCTGGGCAATATCGCTTCCGCCCGGAAAACAAAGCCTCTAATTGGGCAACAGGTTATAATTTCCCAGCTGTCAAAGCTGGTCTGATTAATAAAGAAACCATAAGCAGCGAAAATCCAGTACCGATGCAGGGTCTGGTGATGAATATGCGTAGGCCAATTTTTCAAGATATTCGCGTCCGCCAAGCATTGACGGCAGCTTATGATTTTGAGTGGATGAACAAAACTTTATTCCATGGGCAGTATGAGCGCTTACAAAGCTTCTTTCATGGCTCAGAGCTTGCTGCTACTGGTACGCCATCTGCGGCTGAGATGCAGATATTAAGCCCATTGCTGGCCAAGCTTGAACCGATTCAGCGACAAGCGGTATTAACGGAATGGCGATTGCCAACCAGTGACGGTAGCGGCTTTAATCGTAAAGCCTTATTAGAGGCGCGCCAGCTGTTGCTAGATGCGGGCTTTTATTATCAAGATATGAAGTTATATCAGCCAAACGGCAAGCTTGCTCAGATTGAGATTTTGATGACAGGCGAGACCATGGGGCGCGTGCTGTTGCCTTATATCCGTAATCTAAAGCGTTTGGGCTTTGATGCGAGCTTACGTCAAGTCGATGGTCCGCAATATTACGAGCGCATACGCCGTTTTGACTATGATATGGTCGTCGATGTCTTCGCCCAAAGTCTATCGCCTGGTGCTGAGCAAGCGGCATTTTGGGGTAGCGCGGCGGCTGATCAACCCGGTAATAGAAATACAGCCGGTATCAAAAACACAGCCGTCGATGAAATAACAGCCAAGCTTGCGAATGCTGAAAATCGTGACGAGATTATTTTATATACTAAAGTACTCGATCGTCTGCTGCGTGCGGGTCATTATTTAGTACCGTTATATGGCAAGTCTGGCACCAATGTGGCCTATTGGGATCAGTATCGCCACACTGAAAAGCTACCAACCAATGCCGTCGGTATCGACTATTGGTGGGTTGATAAAGAAGCAGAGTCACGTGTTAATCAATATTTAAAACAATAAATGATAGTGATTTTTAAGTTTTATTTCATATCAAAATTTTGATAAAAAACATTAGCAATAAAGATAACTACTGGTAAGGATTCAATATGAGTATTCGTATTCACCCGATCAAAGCGTTCAATGATAACTACATTTGGACACTCATTAATGAAAATAATAAGCAGGCCATTGTCATTGATCCGGGTCAAGCTGAGCCAGTCATTGCTTATTTAGAAGAAAATGAGTTGGAGCTGACGTCTATTTGGACCACTCATCATCATCATGATCATATCGGCGGCGTCGCAGAGCTACAAGAATCTTATCCGATGACGCATCTGGTCGCACACAGTGAGCATACGGTAGATGAAGATCAAACCATTAAAGATGGCAGCACCGTAAGTGCTTGGGGCTGCTCCGCGCAAGTTTGGGATGTCTCAGGTCACACCGCCAGTCACATGGCTTATATACTAGATATCGATGGTAGTAAGCATTGTTTTTGCGGGGATACCTTGTTTAGTGCGGGCTGTGGACGTGTGTTTACTGGGACAATTGAGCAGTTGCATGAGAGCTTTAAGCGTTTAAATGGCTTACCAGCTGAGACGCTGCTGTATCCAGCTCACGAATATACTGCCAGCAATCTACGCTTCGGCCTATCTATTGAGCCTGCTAATGAAGCGATGCAGCAAGCATTGGCGCAAGCAGAAGAAAAAACGGCACAGGGCATTCCAACACTACCTGTGACCTTAGAACATGAGCGCGCGATAAATGTGTTTTTGCGGACGCAAGAGCCGAGTGTGATAGCAGGGGTAAAGTCTAAAGTCACTATCGATGATGATAAGTCTTTAACTATATTTGCAGCATTACGTGAGCTAAAAAATAACTTCTAAATGCTAAGTTGTCATATTTCTTTATTTTAGGAAGCCGCCATTATGGGTCGTTATATCTTAAAAAGGTTATTACTGATATTACCGACGCTATTTTTGATATTACTGGCAAATTTTGTGATTGTCCAAGCAGCACCGGGCGGTCCTGTTGAGCAGCAGCTGGCGCTTATCGAGCAAGGTGCAAAAGACAATGCGCTTGGCGGTAATATTGGCGCGGGTAGTGCGGGAAATAACAGTACCTATCAAGGTACGCGTGGCTTATCTGAGGAAATGGTTGCAGCGATTAATGCGCAATATGGCTTTGATAAGTCAGCCCCTGAGCGTTTTTGGCTGATGCTAAAGAATTATGCCCAGTTGGATTTTGGTGAGTCGTTTTTTAAAGGTCAATCGGTGACGGATTTGATTGTCGAAAAACTGCCCGTATCCATCTCGCTTGGGCTTTGGAGCACGCTGCTGATTTATATGATCGCCATTCCACTGGGCGTGTATAAGGCCATGCATCATGGCTCGGGGATTGATAAAGTCACTGCCATGCTACTGGCTATCGGCCATGCGATACCCGTCTTTGTATTTGCCGTCATATTACTAGTATTTTTTGCTGGTGGCAGCTACTGGAACATTTTTCCACTGCAAGGATTAACTTCCGAGAATTTCGATCAATTAAGTGTACTTGGTAAAGTAAAAGATTACTTTTGGCATCTGGCGCTACCGCTCCTAGCAAGTACCGTTGGCGGCTTTGCAGGCTTAACCTATTTGACCAAGTTTAGCTTTTTAGAAGAGCTTGGTAAGCAATATGTGCTTACTGCTCGCGCGAAAGGCTTGGGTGAGCGTCAAGTGTTATACGGTCATGTCTTTCGTAATGCCATGCTGATTATTATTGCTGGTATCCCAGCAGCTATCGTTGGGATTTTCTTTGCCGGTAATTTTCTCATTGAAATTATCTTTAAGCTTGATGGTTTGGGGTTGTTAGGTTTCGAAGCTATTCAGCAGCGTGATTATCCGGTGATATTTGGCACGCTGTTTATCTTTACTTTGCTCGGATTATTATTGCAGTTAATTAGTGATTTGAGTTATCACTTAATTGATCCGCGTATTGATTTTGAGGGGCGCTAATGTCAAGTCATCCATTATCCTCAACGCCCTCAACTGCCTCTTCTATTCCACTAGAAAAAAAACGCCGCCTAAATCCTATTTGGCAGGCACGCCTAAACCGTTTTCGTCACAATCGCCTTGGAGTGATATCGCTATTTATTTTTGCCCTGATATTTGTTATTTGTATGGCAGCCAATGTGATTGCCAATGACAAGCCGCTACTGGTGCAGTATCAAGGTGATTATTATTTTCCCGTACTAAAAGCCTATCCCGAAACGACTTTTGGCGGGGTGTTCGAGACCGAAGCCAACTATAAAGACCCTGCGGTACAAATGCTGATTGATGAGCAGGGCTTTTATATTATGCCGCCCATCCCTTTTGCTGATCAGACACCGAACGTTGAGCTAGGAATTCCATATCCAGCCGCGCCCAATAGCCAAAATTGGCTTGGGACAGATGATTTGGGTCGTGATGTGCTGGCGCGGATACTTTACGGCATGCGGGTATCTTTGTTGTTCGGTCTGGCCTTGACGCTAGCAGGCGCGCTTATTGGTATTATCGTTGGTGCGATACAAGGGTATTATGGTGGTTGGGTAGATTTAGCAGGGCAGCGCTTTATGGAAGTATGGGGCGGTATGCCGCAGCTGTTTATGATTATTATTTTGGTCAGCTTGTTTAGCCCTAGTATTACTATGCTATTTGCGATGATGCTGTTATTCGGTTGGATGGGGCTGGTTGGTCTGGTGCGGGCAGAGTTTTTGCGTGCGCGTAACTTTGATTATGTCCGTGCGGCGCGTAATCTCGGGGTGTCGGACAGCCAGATCATGCTAAGACATATCTTGCCCAATGCCTTAGCGTCAAGCTTGTCACAGCTGCCGTTTATTTTAACGGCCAATATTATTGCACTGACAGCCTTAGACTTTTTAGGATATGGTCTGCCACCCGGCTCACCGTCGCTGGGTGAGCTGATGGTACAAGGCAAAAATAACCTTGATGCACCATGGCTTGCGCTATCAGGGTTCTTTAGCTTAACCTTTATTTTATCCTTGCTCATCTTCGTTGGCGAAGCGCTACGCGATGCCTTTGATCCGAGGCGCTCTTAATATGAGAACTGCTAAGATGATAACTGCTAATACGACAACCATTGCTGAAAAAAATAAACTTTCAAGCGAAAATAATAGCAATGCCCAAAGCAAGCTCATGCTAGCAGTAGATAAGCTTAGTATCATGACTAATGCAGGCGTTGCTCTGGTAGATAAGCTATCGTACGAGCTAAGGCAAGGACAAACTTTGGCCATCGTTGGGGAGTCAGGCTCTGGTAAGTCGATTGCTAGCCTAGCGTTATTAGGTTTGTTACCAGACAATTTGACGGTTAGCGGTGAGGTGCAGTTAGCAGATGCAACAGGAATAGCTACATTGCCGGTCACTAATGATAGGGCACGTAATGCAGCACTGCAATCTGTGCGCGGGCAGCGTATTGGTATGGTGTTTCAAGAGCCGATGACGGCGCTCAATCCACTGCATACGGTAGGCAAACAAATTGCAGAATCCTTGCGTCTCAGCGGCGTAGCCAAAAAACAATGGCGTGAAAAAAGTATTGCCTTACTAGACGATGTCAACATCACCAATCCTGCTGATAAGCTGAATCGCTATCCACATGAGCTGTCTGGTGGTCAGCGTCAGAGAGTCATGATTGCCATGGCATTAGCGCAGCAGCCCGATATCTTAATCGCTGATGAACCGACCACCGCGCTCGATGTGACTCTGCAACATGAGATTCTTGCCTTATTAGATAATCTTAAACGTCAGCATAATATGGCGATGATGTTAATCAGCCATGATCTCAATTTGGTCAGACGCTACAGCGATGAAGTCATCGTCATGCGTCAAGGACAGACGATTGAGCAAGGGCAAACTGCAGCAGTATTTAGTCAGCCTAAAGCCGACTATACGCGCTCGCTTATCAAGCAAGACTTCGGGCAAGCGCTCAGTTTATTTGATGATGAAAGTCAGTTACCAATCGTATTGCAAGTCAGCAACTTACAAGTAAAATTTCCGATTGAAAAAAGCTTGTTTGGCGGCACCAAACGTTGGTTCGATGCGGTAAAAGATGTCGATATGACCCTGCAAAAAGGACAAGCATTAGGTATCGTTGGTGAATCAGGTTCTGGAAAGACCACAATAGCGCTGGCACTAAGTCAATTGCTTAGCAATCAAGCACATATCAGTGGTCAAATAATGATTAATGGGCAAGACATTACAGCATTGTCCAAACGTGAACTGCGCACCTTCCGCTCGCAGATTCAAATGGTGTTTCAAGACCCCTTTGCCAGTATTAATCCGCGCATGACGGTCATGCAAATCGTCGAAGAAGGATTATTGGTACAAGGTGTCAATAAAGCACAACGTCAGCAGGCGGTGATGGATAGTTTGGCTACTGTGCATCTACCAGCTGATTTTGCGCAGCGTTATCCGCATGAGTTATCAGGCGGTCAGCGTCAACGGGTAGCCCTTGCGCGTGCACTCATTATGCAGCCCAGTCTGTTGATATTAGATGAGCCAACTTCTGCGCTTGATAGCACTACGCAGGTCACTGTGGTCAGCTTGCTACGAGAGATTCAACAAAAACTGCAAATCAGTTACGTCTTTATTAGCCATGACTTAAAGGTAGTACGCGCTTTATGTCAGCATATTGTGGTGCTAAAAGACGGCGTGTGTATTGAGTTTGGTCGTAGCGAAGATGTTTTCAATAATCCACAGCACCCGTATGCTCAGCAGTTATTACAGGCAAGCATGATTTAGCCTAGGGTCTGTTGAACATTCAAATGTGGCACTGGCAGTAGCTATTTTTTAGACAATGCGCAGTGAAATTTTTGATGCCTAGTCATTCTAGGTTAGACAATTTCGCCATGTATTGGCAAAAAATAGCTACTGCCCTAAAAGGCTGATGCTAAAACCACCCCAAACGTTGTTGTAAACCTAGCTAAGGTCTCGACATTATCATCGGTTTACGCCTGATTTGATAAAAGGTTTGGGACGATTTTAGCGATCAGCAGTCCTAATATTTGAATGTTCAACAGACCCTATTAAAAGATCAACAGTCAGAAATGAATAGCTACGTAATTACATAATCATGTAGCTGCACTAATTTTGAAATAAGTGGAACACTCTACATGATCGGCAGGCTCAAAATAAAACCTATCCAAGCCCGAAACCCTAACGAGCCAAATCGACCGTCAACCACGCTTGAGCTGTTGTTTGATTTGGCCTATGTCATTGCTGTTGCCGCCGCCGCCGCTGGTTTTTATGACCGCCTAAGCGAGCACGATCTTTCAGGTTTTTTGACCTTTATTGTGGCATTTTTTATTCTGTGGAATGCGTGGACCAGCTTTACGTGGTTTGCGTCAGGCTATGACCCTGATGATTGGTTTTATCGCTTATCAGTGATGTTCCAGATGTTTGGCTCTCTTATGATAGCGGCCAACATTCATCAGTTTTATGAGCAAGGGCTGACTTGGATTGGGGTGACGGGTTATGCCATTATGCGGCTAGCGAGCTGTAGTCAATGGTGGCGCGTCTATCGACAAGTCCCAGACCATAAAAAAGTCGCTGGGCGCAGCATGGTCGGTCTGTTAACTTTACAGGCGTTGTGGATTATCTGGTTATTTTTACCATCCGTGTTACAAACGCCCGCCTTGTTTTTGTTCATAGCAGCAGAGCTACTCATGCCAGTATGGGCGCGTTCAGAGCAGTTTGATAACTGGCATCCTGGACACATTGCTGAGCGTTATGGACTATTACCATTATCGTATTGGGTGAGGGCGTCGTAGGCGTTAGTAACAGTATTCAATATTTTTTGGTTAACTCTACCTCGGCTGCGAGTAGCATCCTGTTACTCGGCTCAAGCTTAGTCGCTCTCGTGTTTTCTTTATGGTGGCTGTATTTTATCGTGCCATTTGATACCATTTTAAATAAAGAGCGCCGACGTCATGACTTGTCTTTATTTGGTTATGGGCACTTTTTTATCTTTGCTGCCTTAGCAGGTTTGGGTAGTATGCTGAATCTGGTTACCGAATCCGTCGCCGGTGAAACGGGTGATAGCGCCAAAAAAATCATCTCAGAACCTTATGCAATGGGCATGCTAATGAGCATGTTGGTGGTATTTTTATTGACGCTGACCATCTTACGAGAATTGATGTGCCGTAGATCAAGCCATAATGTTATTGCGATGCTCCTTGCACTGACCATCATTGGACTGAGCTATATAGCGGTCACGCAGGGATTGCCAATCACCTATGGCATTTGGCTGAGTATCTTGGCACCTGTGGTGATGATTTGGTATTTTGGGCAAGACAATAACCAGTGGCTGGTCAAAGAAGAGAATTAAGGTTGCCTTATTTATGAATACTGCTGCTATTGGACGATTCGATAAAACCTTCTAAAAAATCAGAACATAGCAGTTCATAATAATCACGACATCCTAAAAAATGCAGTGGTACAATAAATTTGGACACGAGTCTACTCTATCGATATATATTTTACTTATGTATTTACCTGTTTTGGCTTCGCTCCCAAGGCATGTCCTCATTTTAAAAATGGTGCTAAAAATGAGATAAATCGTAGTTAAACAAGGAAAATAGAGCAGATAATATCGATATATTAACGGGTTATTTAACGCTGTTTAGCGAAATTTAACCACTTTTAGTCCATTTAGATGACTATCGTTTGAATTGAGACACGCCCTAGTTGGTGGAATTAACACAGTTATAACTGCTATTAAAAGCATTATTAAAAAAGGATTTTTTATGCCCAGCAAAAAACAAAGCAGTCTTTCTAAGTTAGTAAATAACAATCCATTACAGCATGTTGGTTATTTGGCAGTTGCCAAGACGCGTGCCAAAGTATTAAAAGCCTTTTCTTACGTAGTGCCTATCAGAAGACCGATGCTATTCGTTGGTGAGACTGCCTGTGATGAGTTATGTGATATGCTCATTAACGAAGGTAGTAGCAATGTATTTATCGTCACTGATGCCGTATTGAATAAGCTTGGTATACCTGCCAAAGTGACCGACTATCTAGATAGTAAAAACATCCGCTATCAGCTCTATGATGGTGTGACACCAGACCCTACTTTTAAGGTCATAGAAGAAGGCCTGCGCAAATCTATCGATGCTAAGTGCGACTCTATACTGGCTATCGGCGGCGGTTCAGTCATCGACGCGGCTAAGATGATTGCAATGTCGCAGGGCAATAATTGTAAACCTAGACAACTTATTGGAATTCTAAAAGCCAGAAAACCTTCTACGCCGCTATATTGTATTCCTACTACTGCTGGTACGGGCTCAGAGGCAACGCTTGGTGCGGTAGTGTCAGACGATGAAACCCATCAAAAGGCCTTATCTATTGATCCAAGAATGGTGCCATTAGCAGCGGCCATCGATCCGGTCATTATGAAAGGCATGCCTGCGCATATCACAGCCGATACCGGTATTGATGTATTGACCCATGCACTAGAGGCGTGGATGAGCGTGAACGCAAGCGTAGAGACTGACTACTATGCAGCTTCGGCTGTTAAGTCTGTCATGAAATATCTACCGATGGCTTATAAAGATGGTGGGGATTTAAAAGCCCGTGAAGCGATGGGTATTGCGGCTCACTACGGTGGTATTGCCTTTAATAAAGCTGGTCTCGGTTATGTTCATGCTATCGCTCATCAATTAGGCGCGTATTATAGTATTCCTCATGGTCGTGCGAATGCCATCGTCTTGCCTTATGTATTGGACTTAAATCGTAAAGCAAGTGAAAAACGACTGGCAACATTGGCAAGAAAAACGGGCATGGTCAAGCACGATCAAGCGAGTAGTAGCAATGGTCAGATAGCAGATGACTTAATCGCCCAAGTACGAGAGCTGATCAAAAGCTTAAATATTGATCCAACCGTCAAAGGTATGAAAAGCAGTGACTTTGACAGTATCGCTAAAGCCGCTGCTAAAGAAGTCAGTGATACCTATGCAGTGCCGACTTATATGCCAGCGTCTGGTATCAAGGAAATCTTGACCAAGATTATGCAAGAAAGTGAAGCTCTTGCTGGTAAAGATAAAAATAGTGACAATGCAGCATAGCAGCATAGATTATTTTATCTATTTAATCATGTCGCTGATAAACTAAAAAAGCTTATTATCATAGGATAATAGGCTTTTTTTATTAGAAACAATTGAACTCGTTTTATATATATATAACAATATAGGAATATTGTGGTGACACCAAGGGGTCACTATAGTTACACGAAAATTCTTTTAGGAAATAGTTATGAATCGTATATTGCCGTCTAGAATTATCGGATTAGTGATCGTGGCAAGCAGTGCGTTGTACGCAGGTTGTGCTTCTACCGAAACCAACACCGCTGTGAAGGATGTAAATGCTGCCAATCCTTATGCGCCGACGACTCCAGGACTGGCAGTAGCAACGGTCGCTGGTGGGTGTTTTTGGTGCGTGGAAGCAGGCTATGAGAAAATCCCTGGGGTCATAGAAGTGGTGTCTGGCTATACAGGTGGTAATGTCGAAAACCCAACTTATAAACAAGTATCAGCAGGTGGTACGGGTCATACGGAAGCGGCGCAAGTATATTATGACCCTACACAGATTACCTATAACGGTATCGTACAGGCGTTATGGCGCATTGCTGATCCCACTGATAATAAAGGTCAGTATGTGGATCGAGGTACGCAGTATCGCCCCGCTATTTTTTATAATAATGCGCAAGAAAAACAGATAGCAGAAACTGCCAAGCAATCATTGCAGGACTCTGGGGTATATGACAAACCAGTGGTGATCGAAATTGTACCTGCGAGCACTTTTTATCCAGCAGAAGAGTATCATCAGGATTATTATAAAAAGAACCCACTACGCTATAAAGCTTATACCTTCAACTCTGGTCGCTATCAATTTATCGAAAGCGTCTATGGCAAAGACTATGAGCTAGATTTTAACCAGTTTAAACCGGCTGCGGCCAGCTCTAAACCGGCGGCCTCAAATGAAGCAGCAACAACTAAAGCAAGCACGGGCTTCAACCCAAAAACCTTTGTGAAGCCAACACAGGAAACGCTGAAAAAGTCGCTGAGTGATATTCAGTATAAAGTTACGCAAAAAGAAGGTACCGAGCGCGCCTTTGATAACGCTTATTGGGACAATAAAGCGCCAGGGCTTTACGTCGATGTGATATCGGGCGAGCCGCTATATTCTTCTCGTGACCAATTCAAGTCTGGTACAGGCTGGCCTAGCTTCATCCGTCCGTTGAGTGCCGACGTGGTCGTCGAAAAAGAAGATCGTGGTATTTTTTCAACCCGTACCGAAATCCGCAGCCGCTACGCTGATTCGCACGTGGGTCACGTATTTGATGATGGTCCAGCGCCAACGGGCAAACGCTATTGCATGAATTCAGCCGCAATGCGTTTTATTCCATTAGCGAAGATGGAAGAAGCAGGTTATGGCAACTGGATTGATGCCGTAAAATCAGTGAGTTAGGATTTGCTCAACACGGCACAGTATCTCTGTTTTAAACATATCTGAATTGCATAAAAAAAGGACACTTGATGAGTGTCCCTTTTTTGTTCTATAGTCAAAACATCCTAAAAACGCGACGGTATTGCTGCTATCGTTTTTTTGTAGCCTCTGTCTACGCAGGCACAGCAAGCAAGAAGATTGATAGCAGCAGTGCGTGATGTGTCGATATTACTTTTCACTCACTATAGAATACCATTTTAAAATGCCGGTTGACGCTTAGGTACGGCATTTAAAAACTCGTTGCGTGCTTGGTTATCATGCACATATTCACCAAGCATTGCTGTGCTGCGTGTGGTCGAATGCTGCTTATTGACACCGCGCATCATCATACACATATGTGATGCATCCATTACCACAGCTACACCACGGCAGCCCGTCACGTCCATGATGGTCTGTGCCACTTGCTCACTCAGGTTTTCTTGAATTTGCAAACGGCGAGCAAACATATCGACGATACGTGCAAACTTTGACAGCCCTAAGACTTGTCCGTTTGGCAGATAACCGATATGTGCCACCCCATGAAAGGGGAGCATATGATGCTCACATAACGAATAAAACTCAATATTTTGTACTAAAACCAATTCGCGATTGGTCGACGGGAATACCGCGTCATTGACCACTTCATCCAAGCTTTGATGATAGCCTTGGGTTAAATGAGCAAATGCTTTTGCCGCTCGAATAGGCGTATCTAGCAATCCAGGACGATCTAAGTCTTCGCCAGTTGATTCAATCAGTTGACGATAGGATACAACGCTTTCTTGATAATCTGAGGAGACGATAGGGGTGTTACTCATAAGTTTGGCAGCCATCCAAAATGTGGGTGTAGCTTAACGCTAAATCCTTGTTTATAAACAACGGTTATAAAGGATTTTTATAAAAATTGTGCAAGCTGGGAGGGCTGTGATTATACTTGAAATCTGCTCAACTTCATACCGCTGTGGCAGTAGTTAAGTGTTTAATCAATATAGTCACTCGTTGAATACTCAAAATAGTTTACGACTGTATACTTAAATTATTTCGTGTATAATAAGTCATCTGTATATCTATCTTTTTTATTCATGGTTATTATCCTATTAAAACAAACTAAATAAATAACGTTGATCGACTCAAAAGGAAATATTATGCTACTGCAAGGACAACGGTTCGTCGTCACTGGCATCGCCAGCAAACTCTCTATTGCTTGGGCTATCGCAGAGGCGTTGCACCGCGAAGGCGCGTCACTCATCTTAACCTATCCTAATGATAAGATTAAAAAACGCGTTGATATGGCTGCGGAGAAGTTCGAAGCAGACTTGGTATTAGAGTGTGATGTGGCTTCTGATGAGTCTATCGCGGCGTGTTTTGAGCAAGTCACCGCACATTGGGGCGACGGTATCGATGGTGTGGTACATGCGATTGGCTTTGCCCCGATGGATCAACTCGATGGTGATTTCGTTAGCGCCACAACGCGTGAAGGCAGCCATATTGCTCATGATATCTCCAGCTATAGCTTTGTCGCGCTAGCCAAAGCAGCACGAGAGCTTTTGGCCATGCGCCACGGCTCAATGCTGACCTTGACTTATGAAGGTAGTATTTCGGTATTGCCAAATTACAACGTCATGGGTATGGCAAAAGCCAGTCTTGAAGCCAGTGTTCGCTATCTAGCGACCTCTATGGGCGGTGAAGGTATCCGCGTCAATGCTATTTCGGCAGGTCCTATCCGCACGCTAGCTGCCAGTGGTATTAAGTCTTTCCGTAAAATGCTGGATATTAGCGAAAAAATTGCACCGCTACAGCGTAATGTCAGCCAAACAGAAGTGGGAAATGCGGCACTATTTTTATTGTCGCCTTGGGCTTCAGGTATTACTGGTGAGATTATGTTCGTTGACGCTGGTTTTAATACTGTTGCTATCAGTGAGCAATTGATGATGCTTGATGAGCCACAGCAGTAATTGTTTAAAAGGTCTTTAATTGTGTTTTATCAGGGTGTGTTGAATATTCAATATGCTCTAATTCTTGAGATTTATAAAATCCATTGACCATGACAAACCTTTAGTGCAATCATAGTAATGACAGAGAAGGCAGCCAACCGGCTGTCTTTTTTGGTTATACTACGGGCTTTTTGGTAACAAGCCTTTAGGTGCTAGATATGATAACCAAATTACCAAGGTGGATATTGTGGGGCGGTGCTGTACTTGCCTTTAGTGCGGGCTGCCTCAATACGGCAGCATTAATGGGATTTACCAATTTATCCGTGTCGCATGTCACTGGCAATGTGAGCCTATTTGCTGCTGCTATTGCCTATTTTGATGCCCGCAGCATTTTATATATTGGCGCGTCGTTGCTATCATTTTTGGCGGGGGCAATATTAAGTGGTTTTGTCATTGGACAAAGGTCATTAAAGTTAGGTCGGCGTTACGGACAGGCCTTATATATTGAAGCCGCTTTATTGCTTATCAGCTATCTGCTTTATAAACAGCATGATTACTTTGGACAATTAGCAGCGGCAATGGCATGCGGATTACAGAATGCGATGGTAGCGACCTATAGCGGTGCTGTCATTCGTACCACCCATTTAACCGGTCTAACATCAGACATGGGTGCGGCTATCGGCAATTGGTTGGCAGGACGCTCAATCAGTAAGCCAACATTGGGCTTTCAAGCGATTATTTGGTATTGCTTTTGTAGTGGCGGGGTAGTCGGTGCCTTTCTATATGCCAAAATTGGCTATGGCGCATTGTTCGTGCCAATCACGATTGTACTGACAGCGGCATTCGTTTATAACTATGCCTCAGATCACCTGCCGGAACAGAGACAGCCATAACCAAAAAGCGCTCATCATCAAGATAAGCGCTTCTAGAATATTTTTTATAGCTATTTTAAACAATTAATAATGCTAAATGTTTAACCACAAAGCTCAATTTTAGGGTATTGAGCCATACTGAATCGAACTATTTGTCTTCTTCTGGATTGTGGTCTTCATGTTCGTGCATACCTTGCATCATATCGAGGGCAGAGTCATCGGTACGTTGTTGGTCTTTTTTATCTAGACCGTCTTGGTTGATGTCTTTTGGTGCCATCTTCGTGGTTGCATCCGTTTTATTTGAGTCTGTCATACTTTACTCCTGTTTGTTTTAATAACTTCCAATAAAGATAAGGACGTTAAACATTTATTGGTGTTTAGTTCTTATTCTACTCATTAAGTATGTGATAGCGCCACCTCGTTGTACATATGCGATGTGCGCTTGTTTAGTGACGATGTGTAACGGGATATCACCAAGCTTGCGGCAAAAAAATAAACTGCCACTATGATGGATTTAAATTATTCAAATAAGTGCAGTATTTAGAGTGCTATGAAAAGTAGAATTTGGCATAAATATATAAAATCTTTATACCAACTAATTTTCTGTTCAGTGTCATTTGTAATAGTGTCATTTACAATAGTGACTAATAGTTTTCAGAAGTCATCTTTATATTTCAATTTTTACAGCGTCTTTGAGGACAATAAGGATATGTTATGTCAGAGAAAAAGTTAGATAGCCATCTGCCCGATGATGGCAATGAATATTTATTCACCGATACCTTTCCGAAGGGCACGGGTAAAGGTCTAATAGTGGTTATCATTGCCGCTATTGTCAGTATGATTATCTATAATGTATTGCCGTTTGATATCAATGCCAATAAAGGCTTGGCCGTGCTGTTTTTTATCGGCGTGTTATGGCTGACTGAAGCGTTACATGTGACTATCACTGCACTATTGGTGGTGGTCGTTGGTGCGCTAATTGGTATTCCAGAGTTCGATGCCGAAATTGGCTTGCAGAGTTTTGCTAACCCAACGATTTACTTGTTTTTTGGTGGTTTTGCTTTGGCTGCCGCCTTGCATGTACAGCAATTGGACAAAAAAATTGCGCTAAAAATTCTATCGATGTCAGGTGGCAAGCTTGGCACGGCTGTATTTTTAATATTTGGGGTCACTGCATTTTTGTCGATGTGGATATCGAACACTGCCACAGCTGCGATGATGCTACCCCTTGCGCTCGGTATCCTGACGCAGGTTGACCGCGAAAAAGATCGCGGTACGTTTGTGTTTGTATTATTGGGTATCGCTTACTCTGCCAGTTTGGGTGGTCTGGGTACGATTGTTGGTTCACCGCCTAACGCCATCGCGGCAAAAGCGCTTGATATTGCGTTTATCGATTGGATGAAATTCGGTATTCCAATGATGTTAGTGCTATTGCCACTATTACTGGGGGCGATGTATTTGTTCCTGAAACCCAATCTTAATCGTACGGTCGTCCTTGTCGAAGAGGAACCTATTGAGTGGAATAAGCCTCGGGTAGTGACGATTATTGTCTTTATCGTGACAGCACTCAGTTGGATATTCTCCAAAAAAATCGGTGCGGCACTTGATATCACCGATACCGATGCGGTCATTGCATTGTCTGCAGCAGCAGCGGTAGTGAGCTTGGGACTTGTATCGTGGAAGCAAGTCTCTGACAATACTGATTGGGGTGTGCTCATGTTGTTCGGTGGTGGTATCGCACTATCAACAATTTTGAAAGTTTCTGGCGCCTCCTTAGTGCTAGGCGAGACCGTGGCTAATGCTTTATCCTCTGCACCGCTTATTATCGTGATGATTGCGGTATCGGCATTTATTATCTTCTTGACAGAGTTTGCGTCTAATACTGCCTCTGCCGCATTATTAGTACCGGTATTTGCTGCTATTGCTGAGCAGATGGGTTTGCCCCATGAAGTGTTGGTATTGGTCATCGGTATTGGAGCCTCTTGTGCCTTCATGCTTCCTGTCGCCACACCACCAAACGCGATTGTATTTGGTACGGGGCTTATCAAGCAGTCAGAGATGATACGTACTGGTATCATTCTCAATATCATCGCCACCTTTGTAGTAGGGCTGTGGGCGTATTTTTTCTTAATTTAGCCTTATAATAATCTGACTATAAAACCATTAAACCCGATGTTTGAGTTACTCTCAAGCATCGGGTTTTTTATTTACTATTGGCCTGAATGTCTGTATAAAATACTTAATATTTGTTTGTTTATAAGTAATAACAGGTTTGAACGAGATTAACATCACATATTAGCGTCATCTCATTAAACGGATTTAATAAAAATGGCAAAACGTCTGACGAAAATCATGGTCTTTATTGTTTTAGGATTGCTTGTTTTATTGATAGCTTTAATCGCACTCTATTGGGCGGCCGATAGAAGCGTCGCTGATTTAAAGCGCTGGCAACTACCCAATAGTGAGTTTATAAGTGTGCAAGGAATGCAGGCACACGTTGTACGGTCAGATAAGTGTGAGGTGTTTCGTAGCCAAGCCAAAATGAATGAAGCAGTGAACACTGGCGCATCGCTACCGGAAACACTGGTTTTGTTACATGGTACTTCAGCGAGTTTGCATACATGGCAGGGCTGGACGCATGAGTTAAGTGATGACTACTGTGTTATCAGCATGGATCTGCCGGGGTTTGGCTTGACCGGCCCTTATACTGATAAATCCACTCGGTATGACAGTGCCAATTATGCTAAGTTCGTCATTGATGTGCTGGATTATTTAGAAGTGGGACGCGTGACGTTAGCAGGCAACTCGCTAGGTGGTAAAATCGCTTGGCGTACTGCAACATTGTATCCTGAGCGGGTTAATAAACTCATATTGATCGATGCAGTTGGCTACCCTGCAACGCCAAAACAGGTGCCTATTGGTTTTAAACTGGCGAAATACCCCATATTGACTCCACTGCTTAGCCGTGTGCTACCGCGTGATGTTGTGAAAAAAAGTATCTTAAGCGTCTACGCGGACGACAGCAAAGTCGATGAGGCTTTAGTGGATCGTTATTACGATTTGACTTTGCGTCAAGGCAACCGTCTGGCGCTAAACCGCCGCTTGCTGGAGATGGATAACACGGCAAATCAAGCACAAATCAAACAATTGGATTTACCAACCCTCATCTTATGGGGTGCGCAAGACGACCTAATCCCAGTAGAAAACGCCAAACGGTTTCATCGAGATATCGCTAATAGCCAGTTAAAGGTATTTGATAATTTGGGACATGTACCACACGAAGAGGATTCCGTAGCGACGGTTAAAGTAGTACAGCAGTTTTTGGTTGGTGAACAAATAGATGAATAATCCAAAAAACAAACGAATAACGACAATAGCCGCTGTTTCCGACATTCATAGCAACGTCTTCGCGCTTGAAGCTGTGTTGGCTGATATCAAACGTCGCGATATCGATCAAATTGTCAATCTGGGTGATATTTTATACGGACCTATTGCCCCTAAAGATACCTATGCGCTTCTCATGGCGCATCAGAACGATATCATTACGATTCGAGGTAATCAGGATAGACAGATTTATGAAGCGACAGCGGCGGATATTTCTGATAACGCAACCATGGCTTTTATCCTTGAAGACTTACCTAAAGTGGCGGTTGAATGGATGCAAGCTTTGCCGTTTGATTATCATGTCAGTGAAGATGTATATCTATGCCACGGGTCACCAACCGATGACATGGTATATATGCTCGAGAATATCGAAACAGGGCAGCCGATAGTACGTGATGACGCAGATATTCTGACATTGCTTAACAGTATTGAGAGTGCCGTTATCATCTGTGGTCATACTCATATCCCACGTACCGTTACGCTATCGACAGGGCAAACGATAGTCAATACAGGTAGCGTTGGTTATCCAGCCTATGAAGATAATTTGCCTATCGCGCATAAAATGCAAACCTATTCGCCCCATGCCAGTTACGCACTTATTAAAAAATGCGTTGGTGCTGAGCAAGGTACTATACAAAGTACTAAGCAAGATACAAGCTGGCAAGTTGAGCATATCAAAGTGCCTTACGATTATGAAGCTGCGGCCAAATTGGCTGCAATGAACGGTCGTGAAGATTGGGCGTTTGCGCTAAGGACAGGGCGGGTGTTATAACTATAGGAATGGTCAAACTGCCTTTAGACCAAGCTGATAACATTGAGTAGACTAACGATGGATTTTATATATTTAATAAGGACTGTGTAAGATGCCAACACTATTTATGGTGCAACTTG
The DNA here is from genome assembly GCF_000511065.1 of Psychrobacter sp. TB67. NCBI lineage: Bacteria > Pseudomonadati > Pseudomonadota > Gammaproteobacteria > Moraxellales > Moraxellaceae > Psychrobacter > Psychrobacter sp. TB67. The sequence continues at coordinate 8,774 of NZ_AYYA01000028.1, read as the reverse complement.
GTGGTCGCCCAAAAGGTCGTTTGATTGAGCAGCATGACATGTTTTTTGGCGTGGCCAATCAGGTGAGCGAGTTGATAGACGATATTAATCACCATTGGCCTGAAGTCAAAAATAAATGGCACATCGACTCGTATCGCGCTATTACTAAGATCGGTAATCACTCGATAAAGTTAGTCGAATCAGCAATTAGAGATAGCAATAATGGTTTAAAACTGTTCTTTATTAATTTAGGCGGCTATCAGCAGGGGAGCTTCGAAGAGTTTCATTACAAACTACTTATCGTTGCTGCCACTCAAGCAGAGGCTATCAAACAAGCCAAACAGAGTGCATTTTATAAAGAATTTACTTTTAAAGATAAAGATTCACCTTTCGATGCCGCGTCGCATATTGATGATAAATTTGCGGTGGATATCGATGATATTTATAACGTTAATGATCTTATCTCAAACGTACAGATTTTAATTGAACCTATTGCTCATGATAGTCATGCACTTGCAAAAACCGACGATGATAAAGAGTACGTCGGTTACCTCAGTATTAAGAATTTAAGGAAGTTGACATAATATGGCTTTAAATATGTACTTTAAGAACGGCATAATTCGCAAAACGTGCTGCCAAATCTCTGATGAGCTAGTGCCAGCACTATATCAGATTCATGACAATGCCAATTTTCCGCAACTCACTTGGTTAATTGATAATCTGTATGACAATCCGCAGATTCAACCTGATATTGCTCAAGCATTGGCTGATGAGATGGTAGGGTTTGAAAAGTTAATACTCTCGCTACACCTACCTTTTCCTAGGGTGCCACTGCAAAATTTGCAGACCTTTTTTATGGAGGCTGCTACTAAACAACAGGTTATTCATACGAGTAGCACGTTGTAATGGCTGTACTGTTTTCATTTAAGAATCACGTTAGAGTATTTAAAATCGATTATAAAAGGGGATTATTTTTTCAAATACTGATGTACGGTTTTCTGCTACAACCTTATTTGATTTAGTATCGATAATTTGAATTTGACACCCAGTATCTTCAGCTTCTATCTTTTCACCCATAAAATTCGTTTTACTTCTAAAGTTTTCGCTGGTTGTATTACCTTTTAGTAAGTAACTTCCATTGGGTACTAGGATAGCCTCTACGGTAACAACGCATAATATTGGCCAATCGCCTAGACCTTTGACCATTTGATGCTGATAAGAAAACCTTAATTTTTTATTGGCCTCAAAAGTATTTATTTCGTTGAAAGCACCGCGCTTACCCAAATTCATGTAAACAGTTTCAGCCTGACCATTAACGGCAAGAGCAATAGAGAGAGGGCTTGGTACTAATTGGATGTCAACTCTTTCAACATAACCTTTGTCAATGAATCTAGCAGGGCTATAAAATGATGCTGGGTCAATCTCGTAAGCCAGTGTTGCTGTATCAGCGTTTCTAGGAGGCTCATAAGGTTTTGTGCTCAAACACCCTATAAGAGTAATGGCTAACACAGATAATAAAGTAATCTTTTTATATAAGAAAATTGACATAATATGTCCATAGTTGAAGGTTGTAGAGTAATCAGAGACCATTATTTTAAATGACATTTGTCTGAATTGAGCCTTTCCTAAAAACTGTGTAACTGCTTATAATCCATTAACAGGAGAATAAGCAATGACTACTCAATCTGACATCAAGAAACTGGCCGAGCAAATGGCTGGTAGCATGAACAGCTTCGATGACATCAAAGACTTTCAAAAGCAGCTCATGCAATCCTTTATCGATACTGCCTTGGAAGCTGAGATGGAAGAGCATCTCGGCTACCCTAAACATGAGAAGGCAGACAAGCCCAATAAGCGCAACGGCCACACTAAAAAGACCGTCCGCAGTGACACAGGCGATCTTGAGATATCCACCCCAAGAGACCGCGGTGTCAGCTTTGAGCCTGTGCTGGTCAGTAAGCATCAAACCCGTATTAGTGGCCTTGATGACAAGATCATATTCCTTTACGCCAAGGGTCAAACAACCACTGAGATTGTTGAGAGTATCAAAGATATCTATGACGTTGATATCTCAACGAGCCTCGTTTCCAGAGTTACTGACAACATCATAGATGACATCACAGCATGGCAGAACCGGCCACTAAGTAGCTTATATCCTATCGTTTATTTAGACTGTATTGTCGTTAAAATACGTCAAGACAAGCAAATCATTAATAAAGCTATCTACCTGGCTTTAGGCGTCAACCTTGAAGGCAAAAAAGAGCTGCTGGGTATGTGGGTATCAGAGAATGAAGGGGCTAAGTTCTGGCTAGGCGTTCTCACTGAACTACAAAACCGTGGGGTACAAGATATTCTTATTGCCTGTGTCGATGGTTTAAAAGGCTTTAGTGAGGCAATTAATACGGTATATCCAAACACGCAGGTTCAGCTGTGTATTGTGCATATGGTACGTTACTCTATGAAGTTTGTACCATGGAAAGATAGGAGAAAAGTAGCTGCTGATTTAAAGGCGGTTTATGGCGCTGATACGCTTGAGCTGGCAGAGGCTAACCTTGAGCAGTTTAATGAGGTCTGGGGCGATAAATACCCGCATGTAGTTACCTCTTGGCGCAATAATTGGGAGGGCTTAACGGTGTTCTTTAATTACCCGAAAGACATCAGAAAAGCCATTTATACGACCAATGCTATCGAGTCATTAAATAGCGTGATTCGTACCGCTGTGAATAAGCGTAAGATATTCCCATCTGATCAAGCGGCGTTTAAGGTTGTTTATCTAGCCACGAGCCAAGCGTCTAAAAAGTGGTCGATGCCTATCCGTAACTGGACGTCTGCTTTGAATCGCTTTATGATTATGTTTGATGATCGTATAAGCAGGCATTTAATCTAAATGGCAGTTACACAGAATATGGGATGGGCTCTCTGAATTACTAAACTTAAATTTACAATATGAATTTTCATGCCTCACCAACAATTATCATAAATGCAAATGTAATCCATACAAACCCTTCTTGAATCACACTGGAAATATCCCCATAATCAAACCACTTATAAACAATAAATAGCCTAAGCAAATATGTCTAATACTTTTAATGATGGTCCAAATTTAGCAAGCAATAATTTTTCTGGGAATTTAAATAACGTAGCTAGCGATTTAGCTGAAACAAATGATATAAATAACTTTGCAGAACTGCCCGTACTAGCAAAAGACAGCTACTATCTAAGTCGCTTAGAGCGTGAGCTGGCGCGTGCAGCTGTTGCTAAGAATAAGAAAGCCAGTAGCAATTCTGATAATAAAGCAGTTGATGAGCTAGCTAAAAAACGTGCGCAGTATGACAAAATTAAAACCCGCTCACAGCAAACCGTGCAAGCGCGTATCAATAGTATTCCTGAAAATTTACCTGCTAAGTTAAACCTTGATTTGCCAGTGAGTCAGCGTGCAGAGGACTTAATTCAGGCTATTATCGATAACCAAGTTATTATCGTCGCAGGGGAGACGGGTTCAGGTAAGACGACGCAGTTACCGAAGCTGGCAATGCTGGCAGGTCGTGGTATCACTGGACAAATAGGGCACACACAGCCGCGACGCCTAGCAGCACGTAGCGTCTCTAACCGTATCGCAGAAGAATTGGGCGAGCAGCTTGGTAATACGGTCAGTTTTAAAATTCGCTTCAATGAGCAGGGTACGGCGCAATCGGTCGTGAAGCTCATGACGGATGGTATCTTGCTGGCTGAATTAGGGCATGATCGATTTTTAAGTAAATATGACACCATCATCATTGATGAGGCGCATGAGCGTAGCTTAAATATTGACTTTATTATGGGTTATCTGAAAAAGCTATTGCCTAAGCGCCCTGATTTAAAAGTCATTATCACTTCTGCAACGCTCGACACCAAGCGCTTTAGCGAATATTTTAGCCGTTATGATAATAAACTAAAACGTAACGTACCAGCCCCGATTTTTAATGTCGAAGGGCGCAGCTTTCCCGTCGAAGTTCGCTATCGTCCACTGACTGATGAGCCGGTTACTAGCTCAGATGATGACAGCTACGATGATTTTGAAGAGAACCTGCCGCGGGCGGTCGTGGCTGCGGTAGAAGAATGCTTTGGTGATGCACAAAGCAAAGGTCATGCTGATCAGGCAGATATCTTGATATTTGCCGCGACCGAAGCCGAGATTCGTGAACTACAAGAAGTGCTAGAGCGTCATGGACCCAAGCACACCGAAGTGTTGCCATTATTTGCACGGCAGACATATGAAGAGCAGCAACGTATTTTTCAGCCATCAGGTCGAGGTCGGCGTATTGTTATCGCGACCAACGTTGCTGAGACTGCGTTGACCGTACCCGGCATTCGCTATGTCATTGACTTAGGATTTGCGCGGATTTCACGCTATTCATATCGCTCACGCGTGCAGCGTCTCCCTATCGAAGCGATTTCCCAAGCCGCTGCCAATCAGCGTAAAGGGCGTTGCGGTCGTATCGCGCCAGGTGTTTGTATTCGTCTGTATAGTGAAGAAGATTTCACAGGTCGTCCTGAATTTACGGAACCTGAGATTCTACGTACCAATTTAGCGTCCGTTATTTTACAGATGGCAAACCTGCGCTTAGGTAGTGTGGATGATTTTGCCTTTATTGAACCACCTGATAGCCGCTTGGTTACTGATGGGCATAAACTGCTCGATGAATTAGGCGCGATTACGTCTAAAGATGAAGACGCTTCTGCTAAGCAAACCAACAAGCCAAAAGCAAAAAAAGGTCTCGATCATCTAAGCCTGACGCCTACTGGTCAAAAGATGGCACGTATGCCAATCGATCCACGGCTAGCACGTATGCTAGTTGCCGGTAGCGATTTTGACTGTATTCGAGAGATGCTTATCGTGGTTGCCGCGCTTGCTGTACAAGATCCTCGCGAGCGCCCTGCCAATAAGCGTCAACAAGCGGATCAGAAGCATGCAGAATTTCGTCAAGATGACTCGGATTTTTTGTTTTATCTAAGTCTGTGGAAGGCTTTGTTTGAAACCGATGAAGACGGCAATAAGCTCTCTGGTAATCAACGCAAGCAATTCACGAAGAAAAACTATCTGAGCTTTCCGCGGGTGCGTGAATGGAGTCAGACCCATCGCCAGTTGGTGCAAATGGTCACCGACCTCAAGCTTACGGATGTTAAAGAGGCAAAAACTACGGATACGTTAGAAAACGTGACTAACGATCCAACGGCGATTGATGATGAAGAAATCAAAGCGGTTAAGTATGCCAATTTACATCGCGCATTATTAACAGGCTTGTTGTCTACGATTGCTCACAAGACTGAAAATCGTGGTGAATACTTAGCAGCTCGCCAGCAAAAAGCCAAAATTTTTCCAGCCAGTACGGTATTTAAACAGATACCACCTTGGGTCATGGCGTTTGAAGTCGTAGAAACGTCGCAAGTCTTTATGCGTACCGTTGCCAAAATTGAACCAGAATGGATTATCTCAGCGGCAGGTGATTTATTAAAATATCACTACTTTGAGCCGCATTGGTCGAAAAAGACGGGGCGTGTCAAAGCTTACGCGCAGATCAGCTTATTTGGTTTGATTATTATCAGTAAGCAGCTGACCAATTACGAGCAAGTCAATCTGGTTGAGTCACGAGAAATCTTTATCCGCGATGGTTTGGTCACGGGTAACTTAGGTCGCCAAGCGCCATTCTTGCAGCATAACATGGACAAAATCGCTCATGTTGAGCGTATCGAAGACAAGCTGCGCCGTCGTGACTTACTCGTCGATGAAGAGACGCTATACCAGTTCTACGACAAAAAAATCCCTGAGCATGTCGCCAGTCGCAAGGCCTTTGAAGACTGGCGGGCTGAGGTTGAAAAAACTGATACCAAGCATCTATTCTTCACCGATGATGACGTGCTCAATAGTCAAGCACCGACCACAGGTGACTTTCCTGAAGTGTGGCAGTTGGGTGATTTAAAGCTGCCGCTACGTTATGTCTTCGATCCGGCGAGCGATGACGATGGAGTGACGATTCGCGTGCCACTCGTTGCGCTACCGCAGCTAGATGCTATCGAGCTGTTATGGGGCGTACCTGGTTGGCGTTTTGAGTTGGTATTGCAATTACTTAAGTCATTACCCAAAGATATCCGCCGTCAAATCGTACCAATTCCTGACACCGCTGATAGCTTGTTTGATGAATTGCAGCCCGCTGGTGGTCAAGGCTTACTTAAGCAGCTTTGCCAAGCCTTAAATCGTCGCGGCATTATGTCGGTGACAGCAGACAATTTTAATCCCTCTAGTATCGATCGTTATTTGCAGCCGCAAATCTGTGTGGTCGATGACAAAAACCGTATTATCGAAAAAGGTCGCGACCTACAAACGCTACAAATTCGCCATGCTAGTGAAACCAGACAAGCCGTGAATGAGCAGCAAGGCACGCATACCGAATTCCCTGAGCACTTTGCCTTTAGCAAAAACCATCATAGCGCAGGCGTGGTGATGAAACAGTTTGCCGCCTTGGTCGCTGACGAGGCCGGCGAGGCAGTATCGATTCATCAATATACCGATGTAAACGCTGCATTGCAGGCGCATCGTATCGGCGTTTTGACTTTAATCAAAGGCAAGCTTGGCGCTAAGAGAAAACAACTGACCAGTCAAATCGATAAAATATTCAAACTGGCATTTGCGCCCCTTGGCGATATGGACGCCCTAAAAACTATCGTTATCGATGCGACACTAGATGCGACGCTCGAAGAGCACTATGTCTTGTTTAACCATAGTGACGCCTTGCCAGAGAGCGCTGATGATATCGCGGTTGGCCTAAGCGAAGAGTTACCGTTCACGCCTGAAGAGTATCAGCAGACCCTCGAAGTCGTATTGAGCAGCTTTCTATTGACCGGTCAAGCGGTCATAAAAACCCTTAAAAATGTTTATACCCGCTGGCAGCGTATCCGTCAGAGTTTGCTCATGCTCGATCGAGAGATATTTGGTGAATCTATCGAAGACATTGAAGATCAGTTGGAAGATTTGCAACTTGCCAACTTTGTCTATCGCATGGATTACAGTCATTGGCAGCAGTATCCGCGCTATCTAGAGGCGCTGGAGGTTCGCATTGAGCGCCTTGAGCACAACTTAGATGCCGACCTCGACGGTGTCTATGCGCTAGATTTGCATATGGAGCGACTGTCAGGTCGCGCCAACAATGAGTCTATCAGCGAGTACCGCTGGATGGTCGAGGAATATCGAATCCAGCTATTCGCCCAGCCGATGAAAACCCGTATGGCGGTATCACCGAAGCGTCTAAGCAAGATGTGGGATAAGGTGAGTTAAGGCTCGATTTGAGTTTTAAAACTTGCTAATTGACAATATATGACAATTGCCTGATATAGCCCTTTAATCTAGTCGATAATATTTGATTAAATTAAAGGGCTATTATTCTTTTACACCAGAGTTTCTTGGACTTTATTCAATACATTAACGTAGGTGTTTGAGCAGGATAAAAAATAATGATTAAAGGTAGATTGATAATATTAGGATTTGCATCAACTATATTTATGAGTACGGGCTGTAATGAAACACAGGCCAGTAATAATAAAAATGCGAAGGCATTCGCGCCAACAAGCGTAGAAAAAGAGGTGCAGTTACGGGGCAGTTTTAAAAGAAGCTTTGAGGTTCATGAGTTTGTCTCTAATGGCATTACTTACTATGTGTCAGATCCAAAGCAGTTATTAATAAAAGATTCGAAAAGTAGGTGTAATGGACATTATTCATGCTGGCGTAGGGTCTAACGCTATATACTGTCTATATTTGCAAGGAATCAAAGCCATGAATCAAAAAACTGCCCTTTTTGTCGTGATAAACACACTAAAAAGAACGGACGCAAGCTAGGCAAACAACAGTATCAATGTCTAGCTTGCAGACGGCAGTTTTTAGGTGGCAAAAGACTCAATAACCAAACCCTTTGGACGGAATACACTCAGGGCAAACAGACCTACAAACAACTGGCTGACAAGTATAGCTGTAGTCTTAAAACCATTCAAAGACGCTTAGACACAGTCAGTATTGACTATCAAGTTAAGCGACCGAATACTGCTAACATCATCATGGACACCACTTACTTCGGTCGTAAGTTCGGTTTAATGGTTTTTATGGACAATACCACTAAAGCCGTTCTTTACTACGCGATAGTCAGTCATGAAACCAACAGTGCCTACAAACAAGGAATTGATCATCTAGCATCGTTAGGCGTTGATATACAAAGCATCACCTGTGATGGTAGACGAGGACTGCGTACGTTATTCACCCGCACCCCTTGCCAGATGTGCCAGTTTCATCAGGTGCAAATAGTGACCCGCTACCTCACTCGTCGACCTAAGAACAGTGCAAGTATCGAGCTTAGACGACTTACTTTAGAAATAAAACTGCTTGATAAAGAGGCGTTCATACAGCGCTTAGATCACTGGTATGTGACTCATGAAGCCTATCTCAATGAACGTAGTACCAATGACGATAACAGTAGAACGTGGTACACGCATAAGCGCCTTAGAAGTGCTTATCGTAGCCTCAGAACCAATAGTGATTGGTTATTCATTTATCAAGAATATAAGCATTTAGATATACCAAATACCACCAATTCTCTTGAAGGATTATTCAGCGAGCTCAAGCGACAATTACACAGTCATCATGGTCTAAATGAGCAGCGTAAGTTGCGGTTTATTAAAGACTTTTTAGGGTCAAAGTCTCTCAAATAGCATGAATTATGTCCATTAGCGACTACCTTCTACTTTTTAGCATGAATTTTGTCCATTACACC
>NZ_AYYA01000027.1:0-7495 GCF_000511065.1 Psychrobacter sp. TB67 | reverse complement strand
TAAAATCTTTATTTTTCCAGAGCCTACCACCCAAAGCTTCATTATCTGTGAACAGGCGATTAGTGATTTGCCTAATGAAACTATTGCAGATGTTGAGGGCTACCCCATTGAAGCCCAAAGTAACTATCAGCGACTAATGCGAACGGATAGCAACACCTTATATAATCATCAGGCAACATTTCATATATTTTCTTGTTTTCTGTGCTGATATCAAATTGCCTTTCAAGGCAACGCCTTAGTATCGATATCACGGTTGCGAGGTAGGGTAAGATAAGGGAAACGGCTCACCTTGGCCCGTATTTTTTTTTGTCGTTTGCCTGGATTACCCCAGATAACCTCTAAGGTGGTACCTTCGATAGCATACTCAGTTTCAATAACCGCCAAAGAAATCATACGACGGTAATAAAACGAATAAATACGTCCGCTTGAAATACCTATACTGCGATTATCGATCTGTACCTCATCTGCCACAACAATAGAACTCTGCGTTGTCCAAATAGGATTGGCTGGGAATTCCATGAACTCAAAAGACTCACCAGACTCAAAATAAGAGGCATAGATATCTTTAATATCGTCCGCATACCATTCAAGCGTTACAATTTTTTTTGCTTGCTGCTGCATGGCAACTTCAAGGGCGGCTCTGCCAATGAAGTCATGATCAAAGGTGATCATATGCCCCCAACCTAAATCGATAGGGTTAAAATAACGACGGGTGATATCGACACCTGCACTGCCTGGCAGTTTGGCAAGCAAAGCATCGTATTTGCCATTTAAATAGTCCATAAAGTCTTCATCTTGGGCCCAAGCAGGTAAAAAGTGGATAAAGGCTTGGGCAAAACCATTTTCCGTATGATTCATGCCGTAAGCACGCATCCCTAGACGAACTAAGTTAAACGGTTGTCCTGCTGCCATTAAGGCTTGATAAACCAATGGAGCATCTTTGATATCCCCATGCACTTCATACGCCAGTGTGCCTGCTACGCCCAACCGAAAAATCCGCACAGCAATACCTGTTGGTGGTAGTTCACCCCCGTAGATATGCACTGTGCGATGCCAAATAAATTTAATATCACTGAGGGATTCTTGGGTGGCTGCCTCAAGAATTTTCAAAGATAAGGGACCACCCAGTTGGAACAGAAAGGATTTGCCTGTCAAATCTTCGATATTGACATCATAGTTGCCACGACTGGCAATGTATTCTAGGTAAGGCGATAAAAAATATGATACGAATGCATTATCCTCTGTGCGAAGCAGCATACCATCCGCCATCACATTACCCTTATAGTTACACATCACGGCATGCTTTGATGCACCAACGCTAAATCGGCTAAAATCGTTGATACAATGATCGCGAAACAATGTTAATGCATCGGGTCCTGTGATGCGTGCAGGCATTGGCGGATTTAGCCCAGCGTGCAAGTAGCAGCTCTCTTTCCATGAAAGGACTTCTGTTTTCCAGTCCATAAATTGATAAGGATAAAGATGCCCAAACGCCACATTGTAATCGGCAACGTCTTTAAAAAAAGGAATATAAGGGCTATAGGGAATAGTATTCTCTTGCTTCATCGGTGACTCCCGTCATTAAGTAGCATGCGTCATCTCAAGTAATTGCTGTTTAAGGGCATGTAAATCTTTTTTGGTAGTGAGCTTGCCGCCGTGTAATAAATGGGTGAACCAAATGCCATCGGCTGCCATTCTAGCTACTTCAAGCTGTAGGCTGTTATCGGTCTTTTGATGCTTCACCATACGTCCTGCCATCCACACATCCCAACGCTCAACTAACTCAGGTCTAGCACACAGCGAAAATGTCAAAGCTGAAGATAATCTATCATCAATACAGGCAAAGAAAGTGGCATGGATATAGGCTCTAGTAAAACGACCATAATCGACTGTATCTTTAGCTAATAAATCGTCAAGCAACTTGTCAAGCATCGCTAATTCACGGTCAAATACAGCTTCAATTAGAGCCTTTTTATTGGGAAAATGATGAAATAAAGCTCCTTTAGTGACCCCTGCTTCAGTTGCCACCTTATCAATGCTTACCCCTGCAAAGCCGTGCGTAGTCATTAAACTTGCGGTACTTTGTAATAAGCGATGCCGCACCATGTCAGGGTTTTTTTTAGGTCTATTCAGGTTAGTCATTAGCCATGTCCACTCATTTTAGAAAAGCCATTAATCACCACTACTCCAATCACAATCAGTGCAATACCTACAATGGCCGCCATATCTGGTTTTTGCTTAAAGACCAAGACGCCAATAACCGTTGTTAAGATAATCCCGAGACCACCCCAAGTTGCATAAGCAATGCCAATGGGTAAGGTGCGTAATGCCTGTGCCAGCATAAAAAATGATCCTGCATAAAATACCCCACAGATAAGAGTCGGCACAAGGCGAGTGAAATGCTCAGATTTGCCTAAAAACGTGGTAGCGATGACTTCAAGTACGATGGCAAAAAACAGAGCAGCATAGGATAAAAGCGAGTTCATAAAATTAACCAGTAGGAAAAAATCCTATTATACATACCAACTAGTTGGTATACATAATAAAATTTGTGACTTTTTTATGTTAAATTTCTTTAATGGGGTCAGCATAGAATCTGGAAAGATTAGCCCGCTAAGTAATTTCTTTGAGTTGATGAGCCAAAAGCAAAGCTCTCAAGCCATCTTGTTTTCTTTAAGTATATTACTAGTTTTTTCCCTGTACAGAACCTGACGTAGTGACACTAACTGTATTGGTATAATGATATATGCCATTGTGGCAGGCTATGCTCGACAACGATTAAAAAGCCCAAAATCTCGTTAGAATTTCAACCGAGCTGGTGCATCGTTTATGGGACTTGCAGGAACTTGGCTAGTGGTCAAAAGTTAAGAAGTTTTACAGTTGCTATATACGGTTTACCTTCAGCTAAATTGATATCAGGTCTGTGAATAGAGTATACCCCAGCGGAACTAGCTATTTCACTCCAAAAACCTATTAACAGACTACTCAAAACAGACTGTCATTGTGGAACCACTTAAAACAGGCTAATCAAACACCTCTGAATGGCTACCCAGCCTAACAAAATCTACCGTATCGCTCTGAACACGGTAGATAAGCACCAAATCAGGCTTAATATGGCAATCCCTAAACCCTTTATGATTGCCGGTCAACGCATGGTCTTTGTATTTAGCCGGTAGCGGTATATCGTTCGTCAAACAATTAAGCACCTCGCCCCATGCAGGAGTGAGCAAGCTTAGATAATTCTTTTTGGCATCTCTCTTAAACTGACTGGATACTTCAATGGATCTCATCAGCCTCGCCTTCTAGCTCATCCATCAAATCACCAAAGCTATCGTACTTAGTGCCGTTACCGCTCGCGACCTCTGCAATAGCAGCAAGTGTTTGCGCGTTGAGCTTAGGTTGTTGATAGTCAAAAGACAGAGGAATCGCATTAGTATCGGCTACTTGGTTCAAGAACAGTCTTATGGCTTGTGAAGGCGTTAGACCATAGCTTTCAAGAACAGAGAAAGACCTATCTTTCAGATCCTGGTCAAGCCGTATATTATAATTAGTTGTAGTCATAGCAATCACCTTTCGCTTATATTCGTACCCCCAATATAAGCGAAAGATGATTAAACCTCAATAACTATAGCGTTCCATCTTTTCGCTAATCTAAGTGGTAACAGTCTGCTCATTTAATCCAGCAAGAAAATCATCAACCGTTTTCTCAATGCTTTTTTGCATGACATACAGATCAGAAGTGGAGTACTTCCCCAGCTGATTTCTTTCATCCATGACTTCAAACAGCTTGCTTCTGACCACTTCTTCGTGTGTTTTATCGTCAATCAACAGCAAATTAAGCTTCACGACAGCTCTATTGTAGGCTTCTTGAGTGGCTTCAAGTTGAAGGCTTTTATTGCTAGCTACTGATACACCGATCATGCTCATAAATAACTCCGCTACTAGAATCATCTGTAGCTACAGATGATTTTTTTAGGTTAATAAGTTGTTTGTACCAGCCTAAGATTATGCCAGTGAATGACGAGAAGTAACGCTCTTATAATCCCTTTTTTGTAGCAGATTTTACGACAGATAAAAGACCCGTTATTTTCTACCTAATTTAATGACTACACCATACGCACCCTAAAGGGACTGCCAAATAGCTGATATTGTTAGGTTTATTGAAATTGAAGTGTTTGCAAAGTGCAAACAAAATCGTTCTTAGTTATTGATTTATAAAGAAAAAAGGTGTTTACAATCTGTAAACAGCCAAGTTGAAAAACAGTGAAAAATAGCCCTTTTTTACCGCCTTTTGCTGCAAAAATCACGCTTTCCTAACAAGCGAATTTATGGTGTAGTAAGTACACTTTAGTAAAATAACACTCAATTATAGGAAAAAAATGGCGATGAACTATGCAATTTTGAGGACGGCAAAATTAAAGACGATGGGCAACATTGGTGGCAGTCTTGCACACAGCTACCGAATGATAGAAACGCCCAATGCTGACCCCAACCTCACCCCTAAAAATCATCATAGCGTTGCTACCCCTGAAGCCGTCAAACAGATAATAAAAGATCGACTTCCTGAAAAAAGACGCGCTGATGCGGTGCTATGTATTGAGTATTTGATCACCGCCAGTCCTGAATGGGAAGGTTGGGGAAAAAGCCAAGAAGCTGAATTTTTTAAGCGATCTGCTCAGTGGCTCATGGATAAACATGGAGAAGGAAATATTGCAGGTATGAGTATTCATCGGGACATAAGTACACCGCAGCTGGTCGCTTATGTCGTTCCTATTGACCAAAAAGGGAAGCTCAACTGTAAGGGTTTTCTAGGCGGCAGGGTTAAGTTAAATCAGATGCAAACCGATTTTGCCAACACGGTCGCTGATTTAGGGCTAACGAGGGGCAAGGAAGGCTCTAAAGCCAAACATACCAGCATCAAGGAGTATTACCACGACATCAATCACGCGCGAGATTTTAGTATTACGACCGTAGCGCCTAAGCCTGAAATGTTTGAAAGCAAGGCTAGATATGGGGAAAAGGTCACAATAGCCGTTATTGAGCAAGTAGAACCCACTGTGAAGGCAGCAAACAGCATCCTGATGGACTACGAGAAGGCTAGATTGGATAAAAACGTTGCGGAAGCGAGCTATGACACCCTTAAAAAACGTGTTGAGCCTTACCTAGTGGCAATTCAAGGTTTAAATCAAGAGGAAATCGCTAGATTGAATGAAGCAATGCAGCTAGAAAGCCGTAAAATCGCCATAGAGAGAGTTAAATATGAAAGGGCTAGGTATCTATCAAAATAGAGAATGAAGGCTGTTAAATCTAATTACGTAGGCATATAGAGTGGTTTCTATACCTCATTACTAAGGTTAAAGAAAAATAAAATCAATAGAATGCTAAAAAATTTATAAATTTTAAAAAACCTACTGCTTTGGATGAAGTCAAAAATAAACTGATAAATAATTTTGAAAGTGTTGATCGATTATCTGATCCAAAAGAGAACAAAAAAGCCTCTGATATTTCGAGGTAACTAGGGCTTTTTTCTTTTATCTTTTCAGTTAGTAAAAAAAATAAGAAAATGCTTTTAATGCTTTTAATGCTTTTAATAGCTTTTAAGCTCGCTGTAGCCCTTACTGTTACTGACTTTCAGACCCCATTAAAGGACGTTTAGTTACCCATTAAAGGACGTTTAGTTACCCATTAAAGGACGTTTAGTTACCCATTAAAGGACGTTTAGTTACCATTAAAGGACTATTTATAATTTGACCTTTAGATGACTTAATGTAATATGTCATTAAATACTTATGGATAAGATGGTTATGCACACTAAAAAAAACCTAGTCGTAAAAACTAATCAACTGAATCAGGCATTACAAACTTTATCATTGGCTGAAGTGCGAATTATTCAACTAGCCATAGTTGATGCTAGAGAGACAGCCACAGGATTAAGTACAGACAAGCCGTTACGAATTGATGCCACTCGTTATGCAGAGGTATTTGAAACTACACGGCAAAATGGCTATAAACGCATGAAAGAAGCTGAAGAAACCCTATTTAATAGACGTTTTACCTACCTTGATGATAATGGTAAGCCGATTAAAAGCCGTTGGTTGCAGCAGGTACAATATCATGATGGTGAGGGCGCAATAGAAATAGTATTTACTCTTGCTGTTGTAGAAGGTATCAGCCGTATCAATGGCTTAGAACAGTTTTTTACCTCGTATTTGCTAGAGCAAACGACACAGTTTGATAGTGTTTATTCAGTACGCCTTTATGAGTTATTGACGCAATGGCGCACAGCTAAAAAAACACCATGTTTTGAGATAGGGGTTTTTAGAGACCAGATGGGGCTAGGAATCAATGAATACAAAGCGATGTGTGATTTTAAGAAACGTGTTTTAGACCTTGCTACAGATGAGATTAACAAAAAATCGGATCTTAAAGTCAAATATGAGAACGTAAAAAAGGGACGCAAAATTATAGGTTTTACTTTCACTGTTCATGAAAAGCCAAAAGCTAAGACTGATGTAGTTAGTAAGGAGCGCGACGCCAGTACAGCAGATATGTTCACGGTTGATGGACTGAATGATAAGCAGCTAGGGCGTATTGCTCGTAACCCTGCTTTTATGGCGGAATACAATCATTTAGTAAGTCCTACCAGCCTAGCTGGACAGTCACAACAAGGATGGGAATTTGAAATGATTAACCGCCTTAAAAAAGACCCTACACAGTTTAATAAACGTCCTATCAAAGAATATCTTGAATACTAGGTCTGATGAGTGTGTTAGATGGGTTCGGTTCCCTAGTGAGGACTTGAACGCTAAACTGTGGGTTAATGGTATTAACGTTTTAACTTGCTGAGATAAGCACAGTGTACTTCATGGTGTACTTACCACACATATTCTATTAGTGATTGGTGCGATTCAGGTTAAGGAGAGCTGCGCCGCTATTCGTTTTTCCCATTCAGAGTTAGAAATGAAGCCAATATTTTCTGACTTTATTTCTTCTAAAATAGTATAACAAGCACTAAGCTGGTTAATAGTATTGATGATCTCAGTTTTTTGACGTTTCGCCTTAGTAAGTTTTTCGGAAATAGTAATTAAATCTTTATCAATATTGAGAGTGCCATTGAAATGATCATTCAGGTATCTTTTACATTCGTTAAGAGTAAAACCGATAGCTTGTGCGTCTTTAATCATTTTAATACGCTCAATACATTCAGGATGAAATTCGGTGTATAGGCGTGATCCTGCTTGGCGTTTTCGAGATTTCAGTAGTCCCATCTCATCGTAATGACGAATAGTATCTTTGGTTGTGTTAGCTTGTGTTGCTAAAGCTCCTATTAATAAAAATGATGTATCAGATTCCATACTATAACCTTAAAAATATAATTTTTATCTAGTTTTGAATAACTATACCGTAACCTATAAAATACTATTGGCTTCTGAATATGGTGTACCCCAAAACAGACGTAGTGCTTTTTCTATTGGTTTAAAAAATGGTAAAATCT
>NZ_AYYA01000026.1:0-67641 GCF_000511065.1 Psychrobacter sp. TB67 | reverse complement strand
TGAGATGCCCATAGACGAATTTATCATCAATATCTATTTAATGGTAGAGCAATATTACAAAATAGTCGTCACCAAACCCTTGCGAAGTGCAGGTTACGCGCCAAAGCTAAGTGATCCTGAGGTCATTTGCATGGAGATGGTCGGTGAATTTTTACACCTTGATCAAGACAAACAAATTTGGCAATACTTTACCCAGCATTGGCAAGACTGGTTTCCAGCCATCGGCTCATACCCTAACTTCGCAAAGCATTGCGCAAATCTGTGGCAAGTCAAACAGCGGATACAAGATAACGTCAGTCAAATTGAAGGCCGTGACAACATTCATTTTATGGATGGCTTTCCGATACCCGTCTGTCATTATGGACGCGCTTATCGGCATAAGAATTATCAAGACTTAGCAGCTTTTAGCTACTGTGCCGCTAAGCAAGAGAGGTACTATGGCTTTGAAGGCCATTTGCTTGTTAACTTATCGGGCATGATTAAAGGCTTTACCTTTGCTCCTGCCAATGTTGATGAAAGAGCGGTTGCCCCAGAAATCACCACTCATATTCATGGGCTGCTTGGCGCTGATAAAGGGTATATCAGCCCTAGTCTGACATCGTACTACGACGCTCAAGGCGTGGATTTACAAACGCCACTCAGAGCCAACATGAAAGAGGATAGACCCAAACCTGTGGTAAGGCGGCTAATGAAAGCCCGCCGTATCGTTGAAACAGTCATTGGTCAGCTATCAGAACGATTTAATATACAAAGGGTACGAGCAAGAGATTTATGGCATTTGTCTCATCGATTGATTCGTAAGATTCTTTCACACAATCTGTGCTTTGTACTCAACAAAAAACTTGGTAATCCGCCTCTTCAGTTTGATTTGCTTATTTCAAGTTGAGAGTGGGGTTAATAAAAGGGATTTAATGCTTAGCTTTCCAATTATTTATTATATGGTTAACTAAAATACCTATTTAAACACTTTTGGCTGACTTTATGACTAAAAAAATACTAGTAACTGGCGGCGCAGGCTATATCGGCTCCCACACCTGCATTGCATTGCATCAAGCAGGCTATGAGGTCGTAGGCTACGATAACCTATCTAACAGTAGCTGTGAAGCGATCAATCGTGTCTCTACCCTTGTTGGTCAGCCGATCGATTTTATCAAAGGTGATATTCGTGATGCTGAGTCACTTAGAGAAGCCTTTGCCGCGCATCAATTCTTTGGCGTGATTCACTTCGCTGGATTAAAAGCCGTCGGAGAATCCGTTGCCAAACCCTTGCTATATTATAATAACAACGTCAGTGGCACGATTACTTTACTGGAAGTCATGGCCGAGTACGGTGTTAAAAACCTAGTCTTCTCATCGTCTGCCACTGTCTATGGCGACCCTGAGACTCTGCCTATCGATGAAACCTCGCCGCGCTCTTGTACTAATCCTTATGGACAAAGCAAGCTTGCCGTCGAGCATATCCTAGAAGACTTAGCGATATCGGATGACAGCTGGAGCCTAATTCCTCTTAGATACTTTAATCCAGTCGGGGCACATCCCTCAGGGCAGATCGGCGAAGACCCCAATGACATTCCAAACAACCTCATGCCTTATATCTCGCAAGTCGCCGTCGGTAAGCTGGAGAAGCTCAGTATCTTTGGTAATGACTATCCTACCGTCGATGGTACAGGGGTACGCGACTTTATCCATGTCATCGATCTGGCGCAAGGTCATGTGGCCGCACTTAATTACTTACAGCAACAAGCCAGTTCAAAAAGCGGTTCGGATACAACTAGCTCAGTGGGTTTTTTACCTATTAATCTAGGAACTGGAAAAGGTACCTCAGTATTAGATCTGGTTGCAGCGTTTACCAAAGTATCTAAACAGCCTATTCCTTATCAATTTGCTGCCCGCCGTGCAGGGGATATTGCCAGTTGCTATGCCAGTGCGGACAAAGCCAAAGAGTTATTAGGCTGGCAAGCCAAGCTGTCTATCACTGAGATGTGTCAGGATACTTGGCGTTGGCAAAGCATGAATCCGAATGGTTATGATGAAGCCTAAGCTTTATTGAGCTATCGTCATCTACGGATGATTGCTTACTGTTTTAACTTATCGATTTTACTTTAATTCTACTTTTCTTATTAATATAGCCAATCATATATGAAAAATATCACCCATGCTGTTATCCCCGTCGCCGGTTTTGGCACTCGTATGCTGCCATTATCTAAATCAGTGCCAAAAGAGCTATTGCCATTAGGTAACCGTCCTGCTATTCACTATGTCGTTGAAGAGGCAATTGCCGCTGGTATCAAGCACATTGTCTTAGTCGGCCATGCACAAAAGAGCGCGATTGAAAACTACTTCGATATTAATGCCGAACTGGATAACCAATTGCGTCATAAAGGTAAAGACGAGCTAGCTGACAGCCTAAACTGGCTACCAGACGATGTGACAGTATCGATGATACGTCAAGGCAAGCCGCTAGGGTTGGGTCATGCGGTATTGGCTGCACGTCCCATTATAGGCGCGCATGATTTTGCCGTATTATTGCCCGATGTCGTACTTAATCCGTTTACCAATGATATGTCTGCTGATAATTTAGCCTTTATGATTGATGCTTTTGCTAAAGATAGTCATTCACAAATATTGGTAGATAAAGTCGCCGATGAAGATGTGCATAAATACGGTATCGCCCAATTAAACGAAGCGTTTAGTGCTGCGAGCGATGTCGATGGTAAAACAGATGTGAATGCTAGCTTTAAGGTTGCAGGCTTTGTAGAAAAACCCAGCTTAGCAGAAGCACCTTCAAATTTAGCAGTGGTTGGTCGCTATGTGTTTAGCAATCAAATCTTTGATTATTTGGCCAATACCAAAGCGTCGGTTGGCGGTGAGATTCAGCTGACCGATGCGATTGATGCGCTGATTAGCGAATATGGGGTTAATGTCACGACCATGCGCGGCGACAGCTATGATGCAGGCGATATGCGTTCTTACATGCAAGCATTTATCTATTTTGCCGAGCAGCAATTAGCAGAAGATGAATAGCTGATGGCTGAGATAAAGGGCAATAGCGCTTATAACAGTGCTCGTAACTCCACATACTGGCAACAACTACAAATGCTAGCTAAGCAGCCATGGTCACTAGCAGCCTTGTTTGCGCAAGATGATGAGCGTGCGACGCGTTTTAGCAGGCAAGCTGGTGCGCTATATATGGACTATAGCAAGCAGTGTATTGACGAGACAGTATTAGCTAATCTGTTGAGTCTTGCTGATAGTTGTGATTTACCGGCTCGTATTAAAGCGCTATTACAAGGCGCGATGGTCAATACCAGTGAAGCGCGTGCCGCCTTGCATACAGCGCTACGTCTCCCAGAAACAGCAACGCTACAGCTTGATGGTCAAGATGTCGTCGCGGATGTGCATCAGAGTCTTTCGCAAGTAGCCAGATTATCCGAGCGTGTCCGTAGTGGTACATGGCGCGGGTTTTCGGGTAAGGCGATTACTGATGTGGTGAATATTGGCGTTGGTGGCTCTGATCTTGGGCCACTGATGGCGACTGCGGCGCTCGATGAATGGGCAGATACTGAGATTGAAGTACATTTCGTCTCAAACATGGATGGTACTCAGCTTGATAACTTGCTGAAGCATTTAAATCCTGAAACCACCTTATTTATTATCTCCTCCAAATCCTTTGGTACCATTGATACCTTATCCAATGCTAAGACGGCATTGTCATGGTTGCTTGCCACCGCCAAGCTGCGCGCTGGTACGGAAGACAGTGTGTTACGTCGCCACTTTATTGGTATATCTGCTAATAGTGAAAAAATGAGTGCTTGGGGTATTCATCCTGAGCATCAGCTGCAGCTTTGGGAATGGGTCGGTGGTCGCTTTTCTTTATGGTCGGCGATTGGTCTTGCTATTGCCATTCGTATCGGTATGGCAGGGTTTAAAGCGTTATTAGCGGGTGCGCATAGTATGGATGAGCACTTTGCACAGGCTGATTTTGCAGAAAACTTGCCAGTATTATTAGGCTTGCTTGCTGTTTGGAACAGTACTTTTTTACAGGTTAATGCTCATACCGTATTGCCTTATGATGGTCGTCTTAGCTATTTGCCAAGCTACCTAACCCAGCTTGAGATGGAGAGTAATGGTAAGTCGGTCACTCAGCACGGTGATCATATTGATTATGATACTTGTCCGATTCTGTGGGGCGAGATTGGCTCTAATGCGCAGCATGCTTTTTATCAGTTGCTACATCAAGGTACACAGCAGGTATCGTGTGACTTTATTGCTTGTGTGCGCCGTTATAGTGGTCAATCGCAAAACGCGCCATTACAGCAGCAGCATGAGCTGTCGCTAGCCAATTGTTTGGCACAAAGCCGCGTACTTGCTTTTGGTAATGCAGCGCTCCAAGAGTCCGAGGTGCAAGTAGCGTCTGCTGCGGAAAAATATAAATACTACCGTGGCAATCAGCCGTCAACCACGCTACTGATCGACGAGCTAACGCCGCATAGCTTAGGGGCTTTGGTTGCGCTCTATGAACACAAGGTCTATGTCATGGCCAGCATTTGGGATATTAACCCGTTTGATCAGTGGGGTGTCGAAATGGGTAAGCAAATGGCAGAGTCCGTGCATCAAGCCATGCAGAAAGAAACCGAAGGTCAATTCGATACCTCTACGGACCAGCTGCTACAACACATTAGACAGCTGTCTTAATACGGCTGCCGATACGTAATACAGTTAAAAGGGTAACTCATGAGCGCTGATTCTATAAACGACAATACGGCTAAATATACGCATGCATTTACAGCACAACGTATGAGAAGCAAGCCAGTTTGTGTGCTTGTTGGCCATAGTATTGAAGCCATTACCAGTGCGGTAGTGCTGGCAAGCTTAGGTCAGCGCGTGCATCTTTATGCAGATATTGAGCTATTGACGCAGCAAATAAAACAGTATGGTTTTGAGCATCATTTGCAAGCGCTATGGCAGATGTATGAGCAGCAGCAGGTTATTAGCAGTCAAGCATTACCAGATAGCGCCGACACGTTGATTCATTACTATGAAACGGCGAATTTTAGTGATAGCCGTCATATCAATGAGAGCAATGAGGACAGTGAACGTGGCGAAGCAAGCAACGTTGCGCTTTATTGGTTGTTTTTGGACAGTGTCAAGCCAGCATGGGCAGAAGACAATTGGATTACCGCATTCAATCACAGTCATCAGCAGTCGCTACCTGTGCTTATGAGCGGTATTGAAAAATTAGGAGTTGTCTCAGCACTGGCTCAGCGTTTGCAGCGTGCATGGGTCTACTATGTGCCGTTTGTATTTTTGCAGGACGGCGATGCTTATAGCTCGATGCTGAACCCTTCATTGTGGTTGCTTGGTGAAAAAACCGCCAACAGTAGCCACCATCTAAATATACTGCAGCCTTTAATGCAGCACGCACGCGCCGCCCATCACGCTGATGTCGCAACCATAGAGTTTGCCCGTAGCAGTATCATGGCGATGCTGGCGACGCGAGTGAGTTTTATGAATGAGATGTCACGCTTGGCGGACAGTCAACAGGTCGATATCAAACAAGTCAGTCGTATCATGGGGCTAGACGCGCGCGTTGGTAGCAGTTATCTGCAAGCGGGTTGGGGCTTTGGCGGTAACACCCTACCGACTGAGCTTGCTAAATTGCAGCAGTCTAGCCAAACGCACAGTTTAGATATGCCACTGTTGCAGTCAGTCATGCACATCAACGAAGACCAAAAAGAGCTGATATTCCGTAAATTCTGGCAATATTTTGATGGTTTTATCGATAATAAAACGGTGATGGTTTGGGGCGGTAGTTATAAATCAGGATCGGGGCGTACCGCAGGCTCAGCGATACATCCATTACTAGCATTGCTGTGGTCTTATAATATTCGTACTTTGGTCTATAGCGATAAAGCTCAAGATGAGCTTGCCGCGCTTTATCAGCAGCAACCATTACTTAAATTAATGGCTGATCCTTATGGTCAAATCGATGATGCTCAGGCTATCTTTATTGTCAGTTGGTCGCCACGAGATCAGCTAGATATTGCCAAAATCAATCAGCAAGCGATGCCAATATTTGATGCGCAAAATGCACTGACACGCTCGCAGATAGATAGTTTAGTGGGTGACTATTTGGGTATTGGTCGGTCTAAATATAGTCAGTGAAAAGTCATATCGATACATGACGCACTACTGATATCAATTTTTCTTGCTGGCTGTGCCTACGCAGACAGAGGCTACAAAAAATTGATATCAGCAATACCGTCGCGTTTTTAGGGTATTTTTACTATAGCGCTATTCAAGTTTTTCTGTTATTTAAAAAGCTCGTTGATAATTATCAGCGAGCTTTTTTTTGGCTTTAATTAGGGCGTATTAAATCGTATTCGTTTACGCTGGTACAGCACCTTGCACCGCTAGCCACTGCTGAATCTCTCGAGTTTTAATCGTTAGCAATTCTTTATCACCACGACTTTCGATATTAAGCCTGATTAGTGGCTCGGTATTGGAGGTACGTAGATTAAAGCGCCACTCATCAAAGTTTAGGCTTAAGCCATCAAGGGTCGATTTGGTTGGATTTTCGTGGCTAAATTTTTCTTCAATAGCGTTAATAATCGTCGATGCATCATTTGTTGTGAGACGAAAATTAAGCTCGCCCGAGCTGGGATAAGCTGCAATATAGCCAGTGACCAATTCTGATAGCGTCTTACCCGTGATGGATAATAGCTCAATCGTTAGTAGCCATGGAATCATGCCACTATCGCAGTAGAAGAAGTCACGGAAATAATGATGAGCAGACATCTCGCCGCCATAAACCGCGCCAGAGTTACGCATCACTTGCTTGATAAATGAATGTCCAGACTTACTGATAACAGCCTTGCCGTTATGTTCTTTAATCACCGCTTCAGTGTTATATATCACGCGAGGATCATAGACGATTGACTCATTTGGGTACTTGTTCAAGAATGCTTGCGCCAGCATGCCAACGACGTAGCTGCCATCGATAAACTCACCTTGCTCATCGAATAAAAAACAGCGGTCAAAGTCGCCATCAAAGGCAATCCCAAGGTCGGCTTTGTTTTTCAAAACGGCTTGCTGAGTCGCTACTCTGTTGGCTTCAATCATAGGATTGGGGATGCCATTGGGGAAGCTGCCGTCTGGCGTATGATGCAGTTTAATCACTTCAATGGGTGCGCCTGCTTGTGCCAGCTTGTCAATTAATAAATCAACCACGGGGCCTGCACTACCATTGCCTGAGTTAATAACCAGTTTCAGCGGTTTTAATTTATCGGTATCTATAAAGCTGATGACGTGATTAACATAAGCACTTTTATCAGTCAATAATTGCAACGTTCCTGATTGGTTTTCAGTGGTAAATTGCCCAGATTCTGCCAATGCTTGAATCTCTGCTAAACCATCATCGGCGCTAATGGGTTTTGAATGTTCCTTAACCAGTTTTAAGCCATTATAATTGATAGGATTATGACTGGCAGTGACTTCGATGCCGCCTAATGCTTGATAGTGACTGGTGGCAAAATACACTTCTTCGGTACCGCTCATGCCTAAATCAATGACATCAACACCTGCATCTAGCATACCTTTGAGAGTCGCTTGTTTTAATTGCTCGCTTGAATGGCGAATATCACTACCGATAACGATGGCAGGTTTTAGTGCTGCCAGATCACTCTTTTGATCAGATGCTGCGTGATAGCGCTGAAACAAAATCTGCGCAAAGGCGCGACCAATACGGTAAGCAATGGCTTCATCGAGATTTACCCCAAGCTCACCGCGAATATCATAGGCTTTAAATGAATCGATAATAATAGGATTGAATTCAGTCGCTGGCTGATAGTTAGTGGTCGCAGACGTAGACATAATGATAAAATTCCTTGCGCGTGAGCAGTGATAAAATAATAAAGTAGATAGCACAATTATAGGCTATTAAGCGTTCAATGCTACACTAATGACTAAATCGTTATTAAGTTAACGTGACTCTATTCAATAACAACGAAAAGTATAAGAGCACCCTTTATGAGTACCGTAGAAAACAAAATCGCAGCACCCAAACCTGTGCAAGGCACGCCAGAAGCAAGCGGGCAACTTGATGACCTGTTGACACTGATGGCAAGATTGCGCGCCGACTGTCCGTGGGATAAAAAGCAAAGCAATCATAGCCTCATTCCGTATGCGATTGAAGAAGCTTATGAGCTTGGTGAAGCGGTACAAAGCGATGATGATGAAGATATCAAAGGCGAGCTTGGTGATGTGTTGCTGCAAGTGGTTTTTCATTGCCAGATGTATGCGGAGCAAGGGCGTTTTGATATGGGCGATGTCATGACTACTTTACAAGAAAAGCTGATTCGCCGTCATCCGCATGTGTTTGAGGCTGAAAGTCTTGAAGATGACGTGGCGGTAAAAGCTCGTTGGGATGAGATTAAGGCAGAGGAGCAGCAAGCGCGCGAGGCACGTGGTAAACCCAAACGTCGTCTAGACAATACCAAAGCGGGCAGTGCGCTCATGCAGGCGCAGGATGTACAAAAGCAGGCGTCAAAATTAGGCTTTGATTGGGAAGGGGTCAGCGGCGCTTTTGATAAGTTGGATGAAGAGATTGCCGAGCTAAAAAATGAGCTGACAAATACGTCTAAAACAGATATGTCTAAAGAAGCTGACAAATATGACATAAACAAAGCCAATATCAGAGAGATTGAAAAAGAGCTGGGCGATTGCCTGTTTGCGCTGGTCAATGTGGCGCGTAAACTGAACCTTGATGCTGAGACAGCGACCCTTACTTGTGTGCATAAATTCAAATCACGTTTTGGCTATATTGAGGAGCATTTGGCTGCGGCTGGCAAGCGTGTCGAGGACAGCGATATAACAGAAATGGATGCATTATGGGAAGCGGCGAAACGATATGAACGATCGTCATGAACGCTTATCATAAAGTCTCGTTTGCTAGGTTTACCAGTTTGAACAGCTTAATATCTAGCGCTGCTTGTTGTCTAGCCTTGATTATCCTGACTTTTAGCAATGCACACGCCGCGCCCTGTTTTGATAATCCACAAAGCGCTTATGCGTACCTGTTGGCACAAGAGAGTGCTAAAACAGAGGCGCGCGATCAATCTACCGTCAATATCAATCGTGCTAGTGAAGGTGAGCTCGTTTCATTAAACGGTATCGGTAGTAGTAAAGCCCAAGCGATTATTTTATATCGCGACATGTTTGGCGATTTTAAGACAGTGGATGAGTTAGCAAAGGTAAAAGGTATTGGCGCAAAAACGATTGAGAAAAATCGAGCCCGTTTACGCGTGCAAGATTAATAGCATTATTTTGCATTAATTAACCCCAATATTGACAAAATAGCACGTAACTAAATGTCATAACGCACCTACCACGCGCAAAATTTGTTAAACTAGCAGTTACATCCGCCTGATAAACGCTGTGTTGATCAGGGGTGGTTAAAGAATACCGGCGAGGAGTAGATGCATGGCCGAGCGTGCCGCCAAGCAGTTAGAACTGAATAAATCTGAATTACCCAATTCCATTACTGAAGTAATTGCCACCTTAACCCGAGCAGGGTTTGACGCCTATATCGTCGGCGGCGGTGTGCGTGACACTTTATTGGGTTTGCGCCCAAAAGACTTTGACGCTGTCACTGATGCCAAGCCGCATGAGATCAAAGACGTCTTTGGTAAGCGCTGCCGCATTATCGGTCGCCGCTTTCAGTTGGCGCATGTGTATTCAGGTCGTGAGCTGATCGAAGTCGCTACCTTTCGTGGTCCGCCGACCAGCAGTGGTACCACCAATCAAGACGGTATGATTCTGCGTGATAACGTTTGGGGCGATATCCAACAAGACTTCTCTCGTCGTGATTTTTCGATCAATGCGCTTTATTATCAGCCACTAAAAGGTGTGGTGCATGATTTTTGCGGTGCGCTTGAAGACATTGATAATAGAATCATTCGCCTATTAGGCCATGCGCCCGTTCGTATCGAAGAAGATCCGGTAAGACTATTGCGGGCGTTACGTTTTAAAGCCAAGCTCGGTTTTGAGTTTGATGACGAGTTAGCCGATCAGTTTCATGATGGTAACTGGGCGCTGCTTGAGCAAATATCACCGCATCGCCTCTATGATGAAACGCAAAAGATGTTTACCGGTGGTTATTTGGTGCCATTATTACCGCTATTATTTGAGTCGGGCGCGATTGATAGTTTAATTATTTATCCGCCTTCTGAGCCTAGCGCTTTAGTGAAACAAGTGGCCATTAATACTGACAAACGCATTGCAGCGGGCAAAAGTATCAATCCAGCATTTTTCTATGCAGCCATATTATGGGAAAACTATCTGCATCAGTTAGAAAAAGCTAAAAAGCGCAATATGCCATTTGCTGAAGCGCAGATGCATGCGGCTGGCAAGGTCATTGACCGTCAACGTATTAAAACCGCTATTCCTAAATTTGCTGAGCAATTTATCCGTGATATTTGGATATTGCAGCCAAAACTTGCAGCCCCGCGTAGCAAGCAAATTGTCCAGCTCTCTGAGCATCCTCGCTTCCGTGCAGGCTTTGACTTTTTATTATTGCGTGAGCAGTGCGGTGATGCTGAGCATCCATTATCAGAATCGACCAACGACATGGGCGACTGGTGGCAAACTTATCAAACCTTGTCTGTATCAGAGCAGGAACAAGCGATTGATGAGTTTGATGAAAATATTCGTCGCGGCGCCTATAAAAAAGGGCAGCGTGGTGGACGCGGACGTAATCGTCAAAAGCCAGAATCAAATACAGCCGATGAGTCGGTATCTAATCAACAAAACACTAAGCGTAGCAAAGCCAATGGCAGCAATGAAAAGCATGGCCTTGAAAGAAATGGCACTGAAAAAAATGGCAATGAGCAGAACGTGGTGAACGATGCGTCAAATATCCCATCACGTCGTCGCCGGGCCGCCAGCCAGTCTACAGCTGCTAAGCAATCTGACAGCAGTAAAGACACAGGTTATAACGCGCAGCAGGTCAAACAAGACAGTAATGAGCTTGCTCAGCTACAGCAGTTGTCTCTTGCTAGTAGCGGTAACCGAGCGGCAAATAAGCGCCATCATTCCAAGCCTGCGCCATTGTTTGTGATCGAGCATGAAAAAGTCGTGCCGCCATTACAAAAGCAGCTAGCAAGTGCTGATAAGCCTAAGCCTCGTCAAGAGTCCGTGCAGAAAAAAGCAGTGATGTCGAGTCCAACAGCTGAGAAAGATCTACCTAGTCAGAATGCTAACTTTGATAGTAAAGCTGATGGTAAAGCTGATCGCTCAAATAAGGCTCAGCAACCTAAGGATAAACAACCAGAGGTTACGTCACCTGCAGCCAATAGTTATCCGACCCGTTCGGTGGCAAGGTCACCGGCGCTAGTCAGTATGAATAACGAGCCGATACCGCATAAGCGTCGTCGCCGTGAGCCTACGGTAGACGTTGATAATAGTGCAAGCACGGCAGAAAAGTCGCCAACTAGCGATAACGGACAAACTGCTAAGAAATACGCGAAGAAAGCGCCTAAGCCAGCTGCTCAACCTGCTAGTAATGCTAATACTAAAGCTGAGAAAACGGTAGAGCATGTAGAAGCTTCGCCAGAAAACAAGACAGGAACTAATAAAGCGACTACGCCTGCGAAAGCTAAGAGATCAGCTAAAACGACAGGGTCAAAGTCTGCCAATAGCAAGACAGTTACTAGTAAAGCAAGTGACAAGGTTAATGGCAATAAGGCAACTGACACTAAAGTAACTGATAATAAAGGCCCTGTACCATCGAAACGCCGTCGTCGTCAGCCCAGTACCGATAATGTCTAGTATTGATAAACGACCTTAACCGATATTGATGATGGTGATGGACCGCAGGTTTTAGAGTAAAGTGCTCATGATAAAAAATCACTTTAATAAAAGTGCTAAGTGTCATAATAAAACACCTGACGAGACGGACAAGGCGACTTGGGTTAGCTGTTATGTGGGCTTAGGTAGCAATCTAACCAATGAGTTAGGCTCGCCGGTAGAGCACTTACAGCAGGCATTGCAAGGGTTGCGAGAGCATGAGCAAATACGTGAGGTTCGAGTATCCTCATTTTATGCCTCAGCGCCTATGGGGCCACAAGACCAGCCCGACTTTGTTAATGCTGTCGCTGGTTTTAAGACAATATTGCCGCCTTTTGAGTTGCTTACATTTTGCCAGCAGCTAGAAGAGCACGCTAAGCGGGCACGCTTACGTCATTGGGGTGAGCGTAGTTTGGACGTTGATATCTTATTGTATGGCGACGTACAACTTGCGGAGCCGCAGCTGACCATACCGCACGCTGGACTGCTTGAGCGTAATTTTGTCCTGATACCGCTGCGAGAGCTCGCGCCAAAGCTGACGATTGCAGGAAAACCGATAGACAGCTATCCGCAAAGTCATGATCGGACAGGCTTACAATTATTATCGAGCGACTGATAATGCTTCTAATCACAGGCGCGATGATAATTAGAGATATCTATACATAAAAGCATTGATAAATAAAGGCATTGCAGATTAATTGAGAATCATATGACGACGTTATCTACTTTAAAAAAATTCAAAAGAGAAGACACCAAGTTTACTTGCTTAACGTGCTATGACTCGATGTTTGCACGCATGATGGACAAGGCACAGATCGATACTATTTTGATTGGTGATAGCTTGGGTATGGTGGTACAAGGCCACGACTCAACGTTGCCCGTGACCGTTGATGATATGGCTTATCATACAGCCAATATTGCCCGTAGTAATCAGCATGCTCTGATTTTAGCTGACCTACCATTTATGAGTTATGTGACGTTGCCAGAAGCGATCGCTAATAGTCGCAAGTTGATGCAAGCAGGCGCACATGTCATAAAGATTGAAGGTGGTAGTGAGCTTTGTGATTTGGTCACGACCTTAGCGCAAGCAGGCACGCCTACTTGTGTCCATCTTGGCTTGACTCCGCAATCGGTCAACGTTTTTGGCGGCTATAAAATCCAAGGTCGCGGTGATGAAGCGGCTGATAAGTTGCTGGCGGACGCCAAAGCGGTCGTTGCTGCAGGCGCTGCCTTGCTCGTATTAGAATGTGTGCCTGCTGAGCTCGCCAAAGCCGTAACAGAAGCGGTTACAGCACCGGTGATTGGCATTGGCGCTGGTGCAGATACGGATGGTCAAGTGTTGGTCATGCATGACATGCTGGGTATGGTGCATGGACGCGTGCCGCGCTTTGTTCATGACTTTTTAACTGATGATCGTAACAGTGCGCGCAGTATTGAAGGCGCCTTTGCCCTTTATCAGCAGTCAGTACGCGAAGGCAGTTTCCCAACAGAGCAGCACCAATTTAGCTAGTCTGTAGCGCTAGTATTAATAAGTCTTTTGGTTTTTACGATTATCAGTAGAAGAATATTTAACGATGCCAATCATTTATCAGCAGATTTCAGAGTTGCGCGCCGCGCTACAGCCTTATCGTGGTCAAAGAAATGATAAGCCAGATAGCGCTCAGCGTATTGCCTTAGTACCAACGATGGGCAACCTGCATGAAGGTCATCTTGAGCTGGTCAGCATTGCTAAACAGCATGCCGATATCGTGGTGGTAAGTATTTTCGTCAATCCTACCCAGTTTGGGGAAGGAGAGGACTTTGAGAGTTATCCACGCACATTAGATGAAGATGTCGCCAAGCTAGCAACAGTTGGTACGGACTATGTCTTTGCCCCAAGTATCGCTGAGATGTACCCAGTAATGCCGCCACCGACCTCTGTTCTTGCTGGCGGCATTACCACGCAATTATGTGGTCAATCGCGCCCTGGGCACTTTGATGGTGTGGGCATTGTTGTCTCCAAGTTATTTAATATCGTGCAACCTGGTGTGGCAGTATTTGGACAAAAAGATTACCAGCAATTAGCCATCATTAAGCAACTGGTGCGTGATTTAAGCTATCCCATTGAGATTGTTGGTGCGCCTATTGTGCGTGCTGCTGACGGCTTGGCGCTATCTTCGCGCAATCAATACTTGAGCGCAGCTGAGCGAGAAACAGCCCCCGTGCTTCATGCAGAGCTGCAACGTCTAGCACAGCAGTTAATGAGTAATAAACTGAGTATGCCAGAATTTGAAGCGTTACTTGCAGAGACGTCTCAGCGTATTAGTAACGCTGGCTTCAACATTGACTATCTAGAAGTAAAAACAGATGCGCTGAAATCGGTCATTAATGATGCCGAAGTTTTTAATGTGGAAAACGAGAATTTGATTATCCTCGTCGCAGCTTGGCTAGGGCGGGCACGCTTGTTGGACAACCAAGTAGTAACGGTACATTAACCGTTATGACACAGTAATTTGACGGATGCAATGGACAGGGTAACGGATCATGGATGCCAGTAACGATAAAAGCGACAGTAAAAAAAACAGTAAAAGCAACGAGAAAGCAGAGCAGAAAATGCTTGCTGCCCCGAACGATGAGCGGCTAAGTATTTTAGTCGTATCGGGTCGTTCCGGCTCGGGTAAAACGTCTGTATTAAATATCTTAGAAGATTTGGGTTATTATTCTATTGATAATCTACCCTTGTCGTTAGTGCCTGATGCTGCTAAGAAACTGGTCAGCGATAGTGGTATTAAGCGTATCGCCCTTGGTGTGGATATTCGGACGCCGCGCGCTGATTTGTCTAACTTTGCAGCGACCCATGCTATCCTAAAACAGACTTATGGTAAGCAGGCTGTTGAAGTGCTATATGTGACCGCGCAAGAGAGCACTTTGGTCGCACGCTTTAATGCGACGCGCCGTGTCCATCCGTTAATGTCACAAGATATTGACAGTGATAATGCTCGGCATATTGCTTTTAATCTACCGGCCGCGATCAAAAAAGAGGTTGAGCTGTTAGAACCTATTGCCAGCCATGCCGATATCAAAATTGATACTAGTATGCTGAATATCCATCAGCTCAAAGACACACTGCGTGCTTATGTCGGTATGGACAATCAAATTGTCATTAATTTGCTGTCTTTTGGCTTTAAGTACGGTAACCCAGTGGATGCTGACTTTATATTTGATGTTAGGATTTTGCCAAATCCACACTGGAATCCTGAGCTACGCGCCTTGACTGGTCTTGACTCTGAAGTCGACGCATTCTTTGCAGATTATCCAGAAGTGGCTGAGATGACCGATGATCTCGATAAATTTTTAAGTCGTTGGCTGCCCGACTTTTTACACAATAACCGCCATACGGTGACAGTAGCGATTGGCTGCACGGGCGGTAAGCACCGCTCCGTATTTATTACCGATATCTTACAGCGACGTCTGGCTGCTGCAATGCCGCAAGGCGTGAAAGTTGTAGCGAAACATCGCGAAAAAAGTCGTTGGTAGTGATTATCAATGGCTAAAGAATCTATTCATTTTATTATTTTGGAACGCTTTTATGATTGACTGGTCAGAACATGATATGCGCGTCTCGCGCACAGAACTCAAAAAATCCCATGAGCGCTTGCAACAATTATCGATACCCCTCGCCAGCTTGTCGAAAAAACAGCTCAAAAACTTGCCAGCCAGTGATTATTTTATGGCGGAGTTGATAGCATTAGCAGACATTACCAGTGCCAATGCGCGTATTAGACAGACCAAGCGCGTCGGTAAATTGATCAGCGAAGAAAACCGCCATGAATTGGTAAAAGCCTTATTCGATGCTTACTTTCCAAAAGAACAAGTCTCTAAAATAGAAAGCTGGTCTGAACGTCTAAATATCAATGACGAAGGCACGCTAAAGCAGTTTGTCAAACAATATAAAGTCTCTGAGCGTAATAGCCTGTATCAATTATTGCTTTGGATTGAATACGCCAAGCACACGCAGGATGATGAGCTGATGCTGGAGTCTAAAGCAGATTTGGCCAGCTATATCCGCGAAGTGACCATCTTATCGGATTTAAAAGGCTAGTTATTCTATAGTTGATTCAATTTAAAAGTAGTACAAGACAACCGAGTGTAGATGTTTCTATATTACTTTTCACTCACTATACCAATAGCAGCATAGCGATTATCTGCACAACTACTAATAACTGTACTGAAAAATAAGCTTATCAAAATGCAAATACAAAAAAGCCAATCGTTAATGATTGGCTTTTTTAGTACAGCGTTAATACGGTTTAATTAAATATAATTAACGCTTATTTTTTCTCGGCACGTGCTTTATCAACTAAGTAATCAACCACTTTAGGTACTTTGGCATCTCCACCAGTGACGACATATTTGCCTTGTACCACAACGGCTGGTACACCAGACAGCTGATAGCGCTTAGCGCCTGCTTGTGAGCGACCGATTTTGGTACCTACAGCAAATGAGTTATAAAGGCTGTTGAATTTCTTTTGGTCAACGCCTTGGGCTGCGTACCATTTGCTTAATGAGGCTTGATCAAACAGCTTTTTGCCATCTTTATGAATCGCATCAAAGAGCGCATCATGGGTTTTGTTTTCATAGCCTAACAGCTGAGCGGCATAAAAACCACGGGCACTGGCTTCCCAAACAGGGTTGAGCGCTGCTGGAGTTTTGAAGAAAGCCACATCTTTGTCTTTATTTTTTGCCCATTTTTCCATATGAGGATTAAGCGCGTTACAGTGCGGGCAACCATACCAAAAAAACTCACGGACAATAATAGCATCACCAGTGATTTTTTCTGGATTGTCTAGCACGCGATAGTCTTTTCCGGCGACATAATCGGCTGCTTGGGCGCCCATGCTGGCTATTCCAATAGCAAAAGTCAGACCAGTCAATGCAATGACACGTTTCATACTTTTTCCTTGAGGGGTAGAGGCTGAGAGTTTTTAGGAGTTTCTATAGGTTTGATAATATAAATGACAAAGCGTCTAGTATAATCAACCTATATCAGAGTACCGACTATAATAACGTAAAACAGGTATGGTTGTGAACCCGATTCTTAACTAACGGTTGTAAAGCTGTGAGCTATTATTTAAGGTATCTTACTTAACAGTACCTATGACTCTTATGACTAAAAATTTTATCATATAACGTTTGCAAAGAGGCTTTTTAGATATCGGTTACCATCAAGTTAGCACTGCGCTATAGACATGATATGTAAGTATTTTCTGCTTTTACTCACAATCGGTGACGATGTACTCACGACAAAACTGGCGCTCGCATGCTAATATTAAGGGTATAATTCTGTACTGTATCCGATAATAACTCTAAAGGAAAACGCTATGAGCTCAGCTTTATCTTCTTCGCCTGCTTTGAATGATCAAGCGAACAGCCGTTTCGATACTGCTAATATTGTTGCTAATGATACTATTTCTAACGATACGGCTGCCACGATAAATGTAGATCCTAGCGAAGTCGACAAGTTCAATAAACTGGCGAGCGAATGGTGGAGTAATACGGGCGCGTTTGCGACCTTGCATGAAATCAACCCACTGCGCCTGAACTGGATAGAAGAAAATGTTAAGCGCGGCTATCAAAATAGCGATGATAGTACAAACGCTAATAAGACTGCAGAGATGGGATTGACGGGCAAAAAAGTGCTCGATGTCGGTTGCGGCGGTGGCATATTATCTGAATCGATGGCACGTCGCGGTGCTGATGTGACCGGTATCGACCTAGGGACTGAAAACCTAAAGGCGGCGACGATTCATGCAGAGCAAAGTGGTTTAGACAAGACGCTTCGCTATCAGCATATCCCAGTAGAAGATTTGGCCAAAACCCATGCGGGTCAGTTTGATGTGGTGACCTGTATGGAAATGCTTGAGCATGTGCCTGATCCAAGCTCGATTGTGCAAGCTTGTTTTGCCCTATTAGCGCCTGGTGGTGTTTGTGTGCTATCGACGATTAACCGCAATCCTAAGTCATATCTGTTTGCTATCGTGGGCGCCGAATACGTATTGCGTTTACTGGATCGTGGCACCCATGACTATGCCAAATTTATCACGCCTGCTGAGCTTGATAAGATGGCGGTTACTGCTGGATTTACGCGCCAAGATATTACCGGACTACATTATAATCCACTGACTAAGCGCTATTGGCTGGCACAAAATGTCGATGTCAACTATATGATAGCGGTACAAAAACCAATGGCTTAATAGCTTAACTAATTGCCTACTGTCCCATCATTAATGCGCCAAACACCTCACCAATTAAAAGAGTATGCCTTATGAGCCAATTCGTCAAAGCCGTTTTATTTGACCTTGATGGGACGCTAATCGATACCGCTGCCGACTTCGTACGGATTATTGCTAAAATGAGCCGCGAAAATGATTGGCAAGCCCCACCTGAAGCACTTATTCGAGAGCAAGTCTCTGCTGGTGCGTCAGCCATGGTCAAGCTTATGCTGCATCAAAACGGTCAAGACAGTGTCAGCGAAGAAGCTTTACTTGGCTTTCGCCAGCAGTTTTTAGATGATTATGGAGCAGAGATTTGTGTGGACAGCTGTGTATTTAGCGAACTAGAAGAGGTCCTGACCACGCTTGAGAAAAAAGGTGTGCCTTGGGGTATTGTGACCAATAAGCCGCGTTATCTAGCAGAGCAGCTGTTACAGAAAATGCAGTTGGATGAGCGCTGTGCTGCCTTGGTCTGTCCTGAAGATGTATCGCGCCCTAAGCCTGATCCAGAGCCGATGTATATGGCATTAGAAAAACTTGGTATCCCGCGCGGCGCTGCTGGTTGCGTGCTCTATGTAGGGGATCATATACGCGATATCGATGCTGGCAATGCCGCTGGTATGTCAACAATTTTGGCCGCTTATGGCTATATTCCGCCGCAAGATCAAAAAAACCTTAAGAAGTGGGGCGCTGATTATATTACGGATACCCCTGAGCAGTTGAATAAGCTATTACTGTCTTCTGGTAAGTTTGAATATTTATAACTAAAACACTTATCAATAAATCAGTCATAAAAAAGCATTTACAAGCAAATATCTTATAAATATGTAATCTTAAATATTTGCTCGTAAACGCGCATCTCTGAAAATAAACGCTTTTGAACGCAAATACCTCTAATAATAAATAATACGCAGTGAGTCATACTATGAGTGACAATGTTAAACAGTCAGCGACCGAGCAGAATCATCAAGCAGCCGCGCAAAATCCTAGACAGCCTTTAACGCACGACGATATTCGTCAGTTTGTGCCACCTGTTGACTGTTTAGACGGCAAGACTATCTTGGTCACAGGGGCAGGTGATGGTATTGGGCGCGTCGCCGCTTTAACCTACGCCCGTTATGGTGCTACGGTACTATTATTGGGTCGCACAAGTAGCAAACTTGAATACGTCTATGATGAGATTGAGAGCTTGGGTGGCAAGCAGCCAGCCATGCTACCGATGAATTTAGAAGGCGCAACTTACGCAGATATGCAGCAGTTAGAAGGCCTGATTAATAAAGAAGTGGGTCAGCTCGATGGTATCTTACATAATGCTGGCATGCTTGGGCAATTGACGCCGCTTGAGATGTATGACGTCGATATCTTTGCCCAAGTGATGAAGGTCAATTTTACGGCGACTTTTATGCTCACGCAAGCGTTGTTACCGCTATTAAAAGATGCTGATCATGGCTCTATTGTCTTTACGTCTAGCACGGTTGGTACCCATCCTCGTGCATTTTGGGGCGCTTATGCACTCTCCAAGCAAGCCGTCGAAGGGATGAGTGATATCTTTACTCAAGAGACGCAAAATACCACGAATTTGCGGTTTAACTGTATCAATCCTGGTGGAACGCGTACCAATATGCGCGCTCATGCTTATCCAGGAGAAAATCCCATGAGTTTAAAAACGCCGGAAGACATCATGTCAGCCTACGTCTGCTTGATGAGTAACGAAAGTATTGGTGTACGCGGGCAAGTGGTTGAGCTACAGCCAAAAGATTAAGAGGTGTTACTTAAACTTGCATGAATACAAAGCGTAAAAGTAATTTGGGTAGCTATAGTTGATACTAAATGAAATAGATGCGTCGTACTAGGATGCGAAACTGGTATAAATTTTCTTTAGTTGCTTGATGTGCTAATAGAAGCTACAAAAAATATATACCAACAGCAAGATATCTGTTTTATAGTAAATACGACTCTGTTTTTTGTCAAAACTACCAATGATTTTTACTTAGGATAATACTTATGAATAAGTCCATTGCTGCTGCATGTGTGCTGCTAAGTTGTACTTCAGCTTTTGCGCAAACCACGCTTTTTGATCCTTCCATCGAGCACAATCCTCAGGATGGTGTCATAAAGCTGTATGGAGCAGGTGGCCCACATACCGCTTTAAGAAAAGTGGCAGATGTCTGGGAAAAGCAAGGTGGTACCAAGGTAGAATTAATAGCAGGACCTGAAGACAAATGGTCGGCTGACGCTCAAGCTGATGCCGATGCTCTGTGGGGAACTTCTGAGCAATCAATGACTGCATTTCTTGAGACATACGAAACTTTTGATCATGAAAAAGTTGAACCCATTTATATCCGACCAGCAATCATAGCTGTACAAAAAGGAAATCCTAAAAATATACGTAGCTTTGATGATTTATTAGCTAAGGGGATTAAAATAGTTGTGACCGAAGGTAAAGGAACATATAACACTTCGGGTACTGGAGTTTGGGAGGATCTCGCAGGACGCAAAGGAAGCTTAAACGATATTGCTCGTTTTCGAGATAATATAGTAGCGTATTCTTTAGGATCTGGAGCCAGTTTTAAAGCATTTAAAGATGAAAAAGCAGATGCTTGGATAACTTGGCCGAATTGGCCGCTTAATAATTCCAAAGATATGGACATGGTTAGTATAGATAAGGATCGAGCTATCTGGCGTGATTTAAACATCGTTGTATCACCAAAAGCTGATCCTCAAACAAAAGATTTTCTTAACTTTTTAATCACTAAAAAAGGACAAAAAATCATGAAAACAGAAGGGTGGCAACGCTGAGTAGAAGGTTTTAGGCATACACTCTTAAAAAGTAAATACCCTAAATATAATTCTCACTAATCGTTCAAACACATTTGTTATTTGCATATTGTAATTAGCAATAACCACCCCATCTATTTGTTATTAAAGAATTTATCTATAAAGCAATGATCATTAAAAAATAAATAGGATGGGATTATGGCAGGTGGCTGGTCAAGAGATGGTGCTGAGCACGAACAGATGGATGCAACGGTCAATGATGCTCTAGACAGAGTACGCAGTGCGCTACCGAAAGGGGAGAGTGCAGAGTTCTGTGATGAATGTGGCAATCCTATTCCAGAAGCGCGGCGCCTAGCTTTACCGGGTGTACAGCATTGTGTCAGTTGCCAAAGCGAGCTTGAACAAGAGGCGAGAGCAGCTGAGCTGTTTAATCGTCGCGGCAGTAAAGACAGCCAATTGCGCTAATTTGTAAAAGCGAATCAATAAAAAAAGACCACCGTTGCTATTTTACTTAGCAACGGTGGTCTTTTTTGTGAGTGTGGCATTTTTTGAAAGGTAGTCTTTTTATAGGTAACTAGAGTCTGTCTTCAAGCACCAGCGCCATCAGCTGCTGGTCATAAGCCTGCCAATCATCTTTACTAAGACTGATGGTTGACCTAACGTTGTCTATCGGCAAATCATTATCGGTCTGCAAAATGACTTCTAATCGGCTATCGATGTGGGCGCTCGTCGTGGTGATAGTCAAGCTGTCAGGTGTAAAGTTAATCTTTAACCAGCCGTCAGAGGTATGAACCATGCCTTTAATACGTTGCCAGTTAGGCAATTTTAACAACCATTCTTGTAAACCATCAGCGTTAAATACGTAATGTGCAGGCAAGCGCCAGCCCCCTAACAGCATGTCTTGTTGTTGTTCGTGATAGCGGTAGGGGAGCTCAGTATCTGCCGCTATGCCGTCATGACTTTCATTGTTTTGTATAGCTTGATTAGACATCAAGCCAGTAAGTGGCTGTCTAGTAAGTGGCTGTAAGGAAATGCGAATCTGATTAGGCTGGCTTTTATTGGTAGCGCGTTGCCGAGAGATGGTATGGCTTGGTTTGGTCAGCTGTGCTATCAGCATTGATAAGGCGGTATTCAAAGCAGTTATCTTATTTGAGCGATCATCCACGGTGTGAGGCTCAGATTCTGTCCAGATAGTGGTCACGTCAGGATTGAGCCGTGTTATCCATTCTTGTAACGCTTGCCTCTCATTTTCACTCAGCTGCATATAGCGATTGATCACCAAGACATCAGCGTCACGGACATGCGCTTGAAAACCATCGTGCGAGCGATACTTTTGTTGTTGCCATTGCCCGCCACTTAGCACCGTTATTACAGCCTGCATATTGAGTGCTGTTTGCCAATGTGGCGCGCTCAGTTGTTGTATCAACTCGCGTGGGTGTGCCAATCCGGTGGGTTCTATAATAAGGCGCTGCGGACGATGATCGCTAAGCAGGCGGGTAATCGCAATCTGTAGGGGCAGCTGACTGGTGCAACAAATACAGCCACCACTGACCTCGCGAATGGCAATGCTGCCTGTATCAACGTTGTTCTCTTGTGCGCTTGCTAGCAGCGCGCCATCAATGCCAATACGTCCAAACTCGTTAATCAATAGAGCCCAGCGCTCATCGGCGGGCTTGCTAGAGAGTAGCTGGTTGATGACGGTAGTTTTACCCGCACCCAAAAACCCTGTCACCAAGGTGCAGGGTATGTTTTGAATCATGGTAGATGTGGTCAAAGCCATTGTCGTCTAAACTATCGTCATAAGTGGGTGTAAAGCAGCAACTATAAAGTAAATACTATTCACTTTTTGCTGTTTCAACTTCAGCTTCGTCAGGAACGAACACATAGCCTACACCCCAAACGGTTTGGATGTAACGCGCTTGTGACGGGTTGTCTTCAATGAGGCGGCGTAGGCGTGAGACTTGTACATCGATAGAACGCTCCATCGCACCCCATTCACGACCACGGGCAAGATTCATCAATTTATCGCGAGTTAATGGCTCACGTGGATGCTGAACCAATGCTTTTAATACTGAAAATTCACCGGTCGTTAAGGTAACTACATTGCCATCACGTTTAAGCGTACGAGTCGATAAATCAAGCGTCCATGGACCAAATTCAACCACTTCTAGCTGATGACTTGGTGCACCCGGTAGCTCGCGATTTTGACGACGTAATACGGCTTTGATACGAGCAAGCAGCTCTTTTGGATTAAAGGGTTTAGGCAGATAATCATCCGCACCCGCTTCAAGACCAGCGATACGATCGGCGTCGCCACCTTTGGCCGTCAGCATGATGATTGGAATATCGCCATTGTCTTCACGCAGCCGCTTACAGATACTAATGCCATCTTCGCCCGGTAGCATCAAATCCAGTACGACTAAAGAGAAAAGCTCGCGTTGCATCAACTTATCCATCTGACTGCCATCATGGGCAGTACGAACGACGAAGCCATCATCTTCTAGAAAGCGTTGTAATAAAGAACGCAGACGAGCATCATCATCGACCACTAAGATACGCTGAGTTAAAGTATCGGGGCTGTTATTATCAGGCATACAGGCATCCTCTTATAAAAATTATTATTAGTAGAAAGTTTCAGCAAAAACGTTGTCGTTATTTAATCATTAATCTATTAGGTATTAATGAAACCTCGTAAAATTAAAGACTTTTGTTCAATATTCCAGCGCGTAGTAATATTTGCGCTATTGATACTTTAGTGTATAAGATTGCACCGCCAATTGCATCACCCATCGGCATAAATGCTGTATGCGTTTGTTTAACAAGGCTACAGAACTTAGCATAGCAGCCAATTTAGGGTAGAAAACAGCAGATAAATAAGGAAAAGATAAAAAGGATTTTTATTCATGCAGCTTTTGCTATAATGCCAAACACCATTTATCAACGATTGATACGTCTATGAGTAGCACTGATACCTTAACGCCATCTCAAACCTCGACAAATGCACAGGTTTTGGATGCAACCACACACGCGAATATTCACGACAAGCTTGCTCGCGCGCTTGGCATTAAGACTGCTCAAGTCAATGCGTTTGTCAAACTTTACGATGAAGGCGCGACCGTTCCTTTCATTGCGCGTTACCGCAAAGAAAAAACCCAAAACCTTGACGATGCGCAGCTGCGTGCTTTAGAGAAGTCTCTCAATTATGAGCGCGACATGGCAACGCGTCGCCTCAAAATTACTGAGCTGCTCAGCACGCAGGGCAATTTGACTGACGAGCTACAGACGCGTATCGATAACGCGACGTCCAAGCTTGAGCTTGAAGACATCTACTTGCCTTATCGTCCACGTCGCCGTTCACCAGCTGCCAAAGCACGTGCTGCTGGTCTCGACGTTGCTGCTCAGGCGGTACTGACGCAAGAGATTACCCCAACAGAGGCACTGGCTGACTATCAAGCGCCATCTAGCATCTCTGACGACAGCGGTAACGAGATTGAAGTCGACTTTAGCGATATCGATAAGCAATTGGCGGGCGTGCAAGCCATCATCGTTGATGAGTGGACACAAGCACTAGACTTGCTAGATAATTTACGTAGTGGTTTTGCCAAAACGGCGAGTATCGTATCTGCGGTTGCTAGCGAAGAAAAACGCGAAGTCGGTGAGAAATTCAAAGATTATTTTGAACATAGTGAAAGCCTTGCGCGTCTGCCAAACCATCGTTTATTAGCAATGCTACGTGGTCGCCAAGAGAATGTTTTGGGTCTCAAAATCGAAGGCGAAGATGCCCCCTTTATCGAAAAAACTATCAAGCATTTCGATGTTAATGCCAAAGCACCTGACGCGCGCCGTGAGTTTTTAACAGAAGCCGCTAGTAGCTTATGGAAAGAAAAATGGCGTCCGCATATCGAGCATCGCTTATTGACGGAAAAACGCCTAACTGCTGAAGCTGACGCGATTGATGTGTTTGCCAATAATTTACAGCATTTACTCATGTCAGCACCTGCTGGTCGTAAAGTGATTTTAGGTGTGGATCCCGGCATCCGCCATGGCGTTAAAATGGCGATTGTCGATGCCCAAGGCCATGTCATGCTAGACAGCGAAGACAAGCCTGTCGTCGCAACCGTTTATCCATTCGCCCCTGATAATAAGATGGATGAAGCCAAAAAAGTCATTGATGAATTATTAAGTACTTACAACGTCGATCTAGTCGCTATCGGTAACGGTACGGCGAGCCGTGAAACAGATGCGATGATTAAAGAGATTTTGGCCGCCAATTCTGAATTAAAAGCCAAAGCGGTTATCGTTAATGAATCAGGCGCTTCTGTCTATTCAGCCAGTGAGCTGGCCACTGATGAGCTTGGTAATTTAGACGTATCTGTACGCGGTGCGGTTTCTATCGCTCGTCGCTTGCAAGATCCGTTATCAGAGCTGGTCAAAGTAGATCCAAAAGCCATTGGTGTTGGTCAATATCAACATGATGTCAACCAAAACCAGTTGGCTGATAGCTTGGATAAAGTGACCCAAGATAGCGTGAACGCGGTTGGGGTTGATGTGAATACGGCAAGTCCTGCTATCTTGGCGCATATTGCGGGTTTGAATAAAAATGTCGCCCAGCAAATCGTCACTTATCGTAAAGAGCACGGCGCATTTGATAGCCGTGAGGCGCTCAAAAACGTTCCGCGTTTAGGTGCTAAGACCTTTGAGCAGGCAGCAGGCTTCTTACGCATACATGGTGGTAGTAATCCACTTGACGCGACTGGTGTGCATCCAGAAAGCTATGCGCTGGTCGATAGCTTACTGGCGCAAACCGGTAAAGCATTGCCAGAAGTCATCGGTAACGACGGTGTACTAAACACGCTCGACACCACTGCACTAGCGGCAAATGATGATAATATCAGTGTCAAAGCTATCATCGAAGAGCTTGCCAAGCCTGCACGTGACCCACGTCCTGAGTTTAAAACGGCTAACTTCCGTGAAGACGTTAATAGCATTAAAGATTTAAGCGAAGGCATGCAGCTAGAAGGTGTGGTTACTAACGTGACAGCCTTTGGTTGCTTCGTTGATGTCGGTGTCCATCAAGATGGTCTCGTGCATATCTCACAGATGGCCAATGACTTCGTTGCCGATCCGATGAATCGCGTCAAGCCGGGCGATATTGTCTCAGTGCGTGTCATCTCTATCGACGAAAAGCGTGGTCGCATTGGTTTTAGTATGAAGCCTGAATCTGAAAAGCCCGCGCGTCCAGCAGCGAAGTCGACTGCAGAAGGTACAGGTAATGATGAGAAAGCCAGTCGTCCACGTAGTAATCAGGCAAATAGCAATCGCCCAAATAACAGCCGTCCAGCAGCGGATAAGCGTCCGTCAAAACCGCGCGGTAATCGTCAAGATAAAGACAGCGCCAATAACCGCAGCAAAGCGCCTAAAGCTGAAAAAGTAGAAGCACCTAGCAAAATGGGTACATTGGGTGCATTGTTGCAAGAAGCGGGCGTCACTAAAACTAAGAAGTAATGGGTTTGGTCAGTTTCTTAAGTTAGTTCTAAATAATTAACAGAAATAACCAATAAAAAAGGCAGCCATTAGGCTGCCTTTTTTATTGGAAATATATTTGATAAATACTTTAGCTATAGTCAAAATATTTTAAAAACACGACGGTATTGCTGATATCAATTTTTTGTCGCCTCTGTCTGCGCAGGCACAGCAAGCAAGAAAAATTGATATCAGCAGTCTAATATTTAAAGATTCGTTCAACAGACCCTAAGGTGCTGTAGTAAATAAATATTACTGCTTTTATCAGTTAACAGAAGCGCTTATACCGTATTATAGATTTTCTGTTGCTTCTTGGGGAGTTTGTTATAGCTCTTCTTGTGATTCTGACGAAGCTTCTTCTTCCAGCATTGATTCTTCATCTAGCATATCTTCTTGTGACATATCTTCTTGTAGGTCTTTTTGTGGCATTGCTTCTTCTGAATCTTGCATGGCTTGTTGTTGCGCTTGCTGCATAGCCTGTTGTTGTGCCTGTTGCTCAGGAGCCATCTGTTGTTGAGTGGCGTTGCTATTTACGCTTGCTCTTGAGATGCGCTGGGTTTCGTTAATCTGAACCGAGTTAGATGGATTTGGTACTGATACATTGACTGAATTTTCAGCTTCAGTCTCAAGTGTGGTAGTAGCAGCATTTTGCATATCTGCTTGTGCAGTGTTAGCAG
The DNA here is from genome assembly GCF_000511065.1 of Psychrobacter sp. TB67. Classification (NCBI taxonomy): domain Bacteria; kingdom Pseudomonadati; phylum Pseudomonadota; class Gammaproteobacteria; order Moraxellales; family Moraxellaceae; genus Psychrobacter; species Psychrobacter sp. TB67. The sequence continues at coordinate 40,568 of NZ_AYYA01000026.1, read as the reverse complement.
GTGCAGCCATAGCCAAGCTTGGAATAGTGAGCATAGCGCCAATCAGTAATGATAAAGGTAGAGTACGGTTTTTCATCAGTTTATTCCTCAGTTTGCATTCTCATAGCGTCAGCTCAAAGTATTTCAAACTTGACGCTTATTTGCATGATTTCGTATAGCACAAATTAATGGTGTATTTTGAATCTATATATTTAATATATTTAACATTCAATGTGTAGATAAAACAAAATCATGATAACCATTTGTTGATTATCATGATTGGTGTGGATAAAGAGTTTTATAAAATAATCTAATAAAACTCTAAGCAAGAGAATAGCAACTAAGCGATTATTATTTCAGTAGTACATAGATTAAAAATCTAACAGACGTGCGCTCGCAGGTGACTTTGTGCAACTATTGTATTCTTATTGTCAGGCAAATATATAAAGTTTCTTTACCTTAGCTTTAAACACAGTGACTATTAAATATAGTCATTCCACTATAAAAGTATTACTGCGTTAACCTCGTTTGAAGTACTAAATATACATCTACACTCGGTGGCCTTGTACTACTTTTAAATTAAATCAACTATAAGAATATAATTTACTTGCATCCAAGATTTTTTTTGTAAAAAAATTATTCAACGATGACATATCTACCAGTATTGGGATCGATAACGCGCTGCTGTAAATCGCTATCAGGAACGCGGATGACAGGGAAGGTCTGACTGATTTCAGTATTATCAATCACTTCAGCATCTGCTACCTCGCCAACGATTACAGTACGCCCAGCATCTTCTACCGCAATGGCCGTACCATTTGCTGTATTAACGCGTTTAATTTGATCTTGTGGTGCGATGATGACTTCTTTTACTTTATATTTAGCAGGACGAATAACACGAGTCGTTTCGATAATAACGGGTTCTATACTACGATCTTCAGTAATGGCAACTTCCGCTTCTAACGCTTCACTTTCCACAGCTTCAGACATAATTGGTGTAGGGAACTTGGCGCCAAAATGATTGTCGCACTGTTGCATACTTAAACGCACAGGATTGCCGTTTTTATCCATGTAGACGTTGACTGGCATATCAGCGGCGATAGCAACATATTTGCCGACCAAAGCGCCGGATACGCCATAGCGACCATTCGATTGTCCCACGCCTAAATCACAAGCACCTGCTGAATAATTGTTAGCATTTAAGTTATTGCTGTCGACGACACTCTGTGGAATCATGACTTCAGATAAGCGCATCTTTTTGACAGAGGCTTCACCAGCTTGGCGTTTGGGGTTTTGATAGGTATAAGGGCTATAAAACTTGGCTGAGCCATCTTGGACAGCAGTGACGCATTCGTCGTAACTGTCATAGCCTACGTTACCGTGATTATCGGTTGTCATTGCAGCATTTGCATGGCTCGCAAGCATGGTTAGACCTGATGTAATAACAGCAACGGTCAATATATTCAATTTCATGGTTACATCCTTTTAATGATTAATAAATGTGTTTGAATTAGTATTATTTCTTATATGGCTTATTTTTATATCAAGTTATTAGGGCGTGTCCTCAATTCAAGCGCTTGTATCTGAATGGGCTAAAAATGGCTAAATTTTGCCAAACATCGTCAAATAGCTGATTAATATCCCGATATTATTTGCACTATTTTCCTCGTTTGACGGCAGTTTATCTCACTTTTATGACCATTTTTAAAATGAAGACACACCCTAGTAAAACGAATTAGTTTTTAATAAATAACGTCATAATTTTTGATTCGACGTTTCTGCTTTAATTTTTTATTTTAACGTTTTTAATACTACGTCACTTGCTAAGACATGGCTGTGACATCAGGCTAAGGATGTGTAGCGTAATGTATAAAAAAAGAGAAAACTGGCAACATTGTTCACCAAAAACGTACGTTATTATTATTCATTAACATCTGCTTGAAAATTTTAAAGAGTTTGTCCATAAAAAAACCGTACCTTGTTACCAAGATACGGTTATTAAAAATACGATCATTAAAAATACGGCTATTCAGATTTTAGTCTTCGTTTATTGACAGTTTGTTAAGTGTCATCTGTAAAGGCTAACCATCGACTACCTCAAAGCTAAGACCTGCATGCGCTTCTAAACGTGTTAGCAGCTTATCACCCATAGCGGCTGCTGGCGTCCAAAACCCGCCACCGACATCATCTTTGCTAATATCTTGCGCTAAGCATAAGGCTGCTTGTGCCAGCATGCGTGACGTACTGCCATAACCAGGATCTTTATCGCCCGTTACTTTGGTGTTGATGGTGTCTTTATTGGCAGTTTTTCCAAAGAGACGAATATCGTAGTAACCGTTATCTTGGTCAGACTTCGACGGCCCAGAGCCAGCTTTTGGTAAGACATGCTTGGACAGCAATTCGCGGCTTGGCTTAATCATCATCGCGGTGGCAAATCCTAACAGTCCAGCGCTCAGTGCATAACTTGACAGTTTGCCTTTTACCCCATCTTTCATCCACATCGCTTCGTCATACTTAAAGTCGCGACCATATTTGTAGCCAAGCAGTTGGTTGCTGCGATGTACAATACGAGTGTTGATGCTTGCCATTACAAACGGGGCCAACCAGCGTTTGTGCTCATTATCGTATTCTGGCTTACTGACATTGGCTTGGCGCACGCTAGGCGCATCTTTATCATCATTGAGCAGATAAGGGTTTGCCACTTGCTTACGACGTGATTTATCTTTTCCTACTTCTTCAAAAATAGTCGCCATTGAGGCAACCGTACCACCAGATAAGCCACCTTTCGCCGCTTTTACGCGCATATGAATGACATCACAAGTGCTATCGAACTGAGCTTCTGCCTGCTGCTGGGTAAAATAAACGCCTAAATCTGACGGAATAGAGTCGAAGCCACAGGAATTGACGATACGAGCACCGCTTTGTTTGGCAGTCTCTTGGTATTTGTCCATCATATCTTTAATAAAGATGGCTTCACCGGTAAGGTCGACATAATCAGTGCCATTTTCGGCGCAAGATTTGACCAACGCCTCGCCATATCTTAAGTAAGGGCCAACGGTTGAGATGATGACTTGCGCCTGCTTGGTCATCTCATCTAGGCTAGCAGCGTCTTTACTATTAGCGATAATAATATCTACTTTGCTCTCAAGCTTGGACTGTAATTCGTTAAGCTTGTCTTCGTCACGACCCGCTATCGCCCACGTGACGTTAGAGCCATCCTTATTTTTGGCATTAGACAAAAAGCTTGTTAAATAATGAGCAGTAATCTGTCCAACAAAACTGGTCGCTCCGTATAAAATAATGGCGTAAGGGCGCTGGTTACTGTTGGTTTGTTTATTATCATCTGCTGCATTCGTATTCTTTGACGTATCCATATTATTAGCCATATTTATTGTCCTTAATAAGTGTTTTTCTGCATAATTTAATGCTAGAGCTGATCCGTTATAAAAGTGTTATAGCATTAACCTTGCTTGAAGTAGGGTCTATACATCTGCATTCGATGGCTTCGTACCATTTTTAGATTGAAGCGACTATAAATGAGTGATGGGAATAAAAAAAGATCCATATTTACATATCGTTAAATGGATTCTAAGTCGTCAATCTATTCTAAGGCATAGTAATGGTAAGTAGGAACCAGTTAGTGTGAACTGTCATGGTTTATAGTAAATTATAGGGTGAAAATGCTCGGAGTTGAGTGATACCTCACCATCTCTACACATAAGTGCTGCAAAGCCAAGCAAAAATGTCTAAATATTAAGATTTGCTACAAAGATTACATAACCTACCGACATTATTACTAAAATGAACGTTTTTTGGCGAAAAATATTGCTAATCTATCCCCGTACACAGTTGTAAATAGTATTAAAAAAACAACAACTTAAATGGACATTAGATGAAGTAAGACGAATATTAGCAACGATCGCGTTTTAGATCTGCTATTTGTCTTTCTATCTGATTTTTGATAATTATTGAGGAGAAGGTTATGTTTCGCTGGGCTATTATATTTGCAGTAATCGCACTGATTGCAAGTTTCTTAGGGTTTGGTGGTGTCGCTGGACTGTCTGCAAACTTTGCCTACATTCTATTAGCATTGGCGGTAATTTTGTTTATCGTCGCATTTGTTAGCCGTAAAATGTAGCAGTGAATTTGAATAAATAAACGTTATCAAGCAAAAAAGTCCTCAATTGAGGACTTTTTTTATGGAAACTCTTCGCTAATCAATTTACTACCTACTTTACTAATTGTTTTGCTCTAGATATTAAGCCACTGAACATGACTTAATAAAGAATACGTCCAAATGTATTACAAGCGTTTGGGTTGAATAATATGTTCCATTCGTTTAGCCAAACGAATATCAAGACTGGTGATACCGCCCGTATCATGCGTGGTTAGGCGTACGTCTACAACATTATAAACATTGTGCCATTCAGGGTGATGTTCCAGCGCTTCGGCATGAAATGCGGCTTGGTTCATAAAACTGATGGCTTCAATAAAGTCATTAAATTCATAGCTTTTAATAATGCTGTTGCCGTCACGCTGCCAGCCAGCTAAGTCTTCTAGCTGTAAGTCAATTTGTTTGTCAGATAAACTACTCATGGTGGTCTCCCTTATTATTATGTTGGATGATTTGGTCGAGTTTTTATTAACTTTCATTATTTAATGGATTGATAAAAATTCTAATAAGTGCGCTAGCAACTTTATACTCTAAATAGGACAAAAAACCCACCTATATTCGATATCTTGTCATATATTTAAAAATAAATACATGATTGCAGACAGCAAATAAATAGGAGGGTAGTGTGGTAGCAATTGTTAGATCTTAATATAGTTAACCCTATATAGTAGGCTCTAAATAAAATAGGTACAAAGTGTCATAACGCGGAACTGAGACAAATTTTCCTTGCTTGCTGTGTCTACGCTGACAGAGACTGCAAAAAATGTATCTCAGTTCCGCTGTCTTATTTTTGAATTGAACGGACTATAAGAGGAGCCAGTTATACCAAATCTTGATACTCGGGATGCTTGCTTATATAAGAGGCAACAAATGAGCATTGTGGTACGACTTTTTTACCCTGTTCGCGTGCATAGTTCAAGGCATGTTTGACCAGACCAGAACCAACACCGCGCCCGCCCAATTCTTGCGGTACGATAGTATGGTCGTAGATTAGTTTATCATCGTGTTCCTGATAGCTGAGATAGCCAGTATGACCATCAATTGAGGTCTCAAAACGTTTAGCTTGGTCATCATGGACAATATCTAATGGTTTTTTTTCAGTATTATCGTTCATATATCACTCCATTATTATGATTTTTCTAAAAGGCTAATTTGTCGTTTTTATATTATGGGACATTATCCGTTGTTACACCAGTCATGTACGACTGCTTATGGTAAACACAGATAGGTAAAATGTTACCGTTAATATTATATGAGCGCTACAGACAAAGTTTTTACCATAATTTTTATAACATTTACTTGGAATAAAATAAGGCTTGTTGCACGACAGGTGGCAGATATTTGCTTAAGCCGCGCATAAGTGGTTCATCTTTTGGCGTTGTAACATTACTTGTATGCGCTGGCACGTTAGATTGCGCTTGCAAATGTGCCTGCCACTCTTCTGCACTTGGTTTGCTAAAATGCTTGATACGACCCAGTACTTGTTTGAATTGGCGACCAAACCGACCCGTGTTATAAGACAAGCCATACTTTTGGCATATTGCCTGTACTTGGGGCGCGATACGCGCGTAATGGCGAGCAGGCATATCAGGGAAGATATGATGCTCGATCTGATGTGACAAGTTACCCGTTAAAAGGTGAAACCATTTGCTGCCTTGAATGTTACTAGAGCCAAGGATTTGGCGCACATACCAGTCGCCTTTGCTTTCATTATCAGCCAGATGGGTATAGATATGCGCCTGTTCGGTAAAGTGACCACAAAATATTACTGCCCACGTCCAAATATTGCGAGCGACATTGGCTGTAAGGTTACCACTCAGCGTCGTCATCGCACTACGGCGACCGAAAGCTAAGCCAGCCAGCGTCGGAAAAACAAGATGATCTTTGCCCACTTGCCGGGCGATTTTACTCAGTAACGCATGAGACTTTGGCTGCATGATCTCTGTTAGCTGTGGCGACTCTGCATATTCGTCAACGCTGATTTGGATGTCATGAAAAGCCACCGCCCACTCAAATCCCAATGCCAATATCATGGTCTTCAGTAAATTATAACGGTCGCTTGGCGTCCAAGGCTGTTCATCAGTTACCCGAATCAAATGATAACCAACGTCGTGATCGCGCCCAACAATATTCGTATAAGTATGATGCAGGTAGTTATGCGAATGCTGCCAGAGCGGCGCTGGACAAACGATGTCCCAATCAAACTGCTTACTATTCAGATGCGGATGCTGCATCCAGTCATATTGACCATGCATGACATTATGACCAAGCTCCATATTATTTAAAATTTTGCTAAAACTTAATAGGGAAGTGCCCAGTAACCAAGTGACTACTCTACTTTGTCGTGATGACAGTCGACCTGACACAGCGAGTAGACCACGGGCCAGTATTTCACTATAGACGACGGTGCTATAAACGCGCTGAATATAGCGAGCGTCATCAGCGCCCAGTGAGTCCATCACGCTCTGATACAGCGTGTTTAGCTCAGCAGCCAAGGCTTCTGTACGCGCTGTTGGTAATTGTGCGCCGCTCAGGGTTGGATATAAACCTTGTTTTGGCGATAGATTCGTTAAACCAGCAAATGTAGGCACGGCAGACTGGGCGGTGAACATAGGCGGTAATAAGCGCATAAATAGTCCTTAACCGAGACTGCTTAGGGTGTCAGACGACAGCGCCGGTTTTATGATTCAAGTGGGCTTTAGCATATAATATGCTAAAGCGTTAAGCTATCTAAATCTGGTACAAGTTGCTGTATTTTATTTAGTTTACTTAGGGCATGTCCTCAATCTGAACGAACCTGCCTAAATGGTCTAAAAATGGCTAAATCTTGCCAAACTGCGTCAAATAGCTAGTCAATATCTCGATATTATCTGCGTTATTTTCCTTATTTGCCTGCAATTTATCTCATTTTTATCGCCATTTTCAAAATGAGAACACGCCCTAATTAATCAGTAATAATCACAAGAAAATCGTATTTAATTTTGAGTTTGCAAGGTTTTTTCTACACTATAAACCGTGAGTGGAGGCGTACCAACACCTAATAGCTATCTAATAAAAGAAGCCTGCTTTATACATCCAAAATGACCTCTGTCATCGGGATATTGATACAGGTCTGAATAGATTCAACACCATGACTGCTTAGCTTGCCCGTTTGGATATTTTTGACGACACCGCTGATTTTTTGGCAGCGACACAGTTGACAGATTCCTTGTCTACAACCATAGCTCAGTCTGATACCTGCTTGCTCCGCGCCCAAGAGTAAAGTGGTGCCACTACTAAACTGCTGCTGTCGCCCACGTAAATAGACCGTTTGCACTGCTATATCAGCCGTTTCCTCATTTGTACCAAGGCTCATATCAGAATCAGGCAATTCAGTGCCAAACCGTTCGACAATCACGTTATCTCGCAGCGAGCGCTTAGGTGCTAGAGTGTGGTTATCTGAAGGCAGGCTTAACGTCTCTAGAGCACGGTAGAGTCCTGCCAATAACGAGGATGAGCCGCAGGCGAATATCGTTGACTCTGCTAGTGACAACGGCAGCAGTGATAAGGTGTCTACGTCTAAGTGTCGCGAACCTGCTAGCTGGCTACTGTAGTTATTTGGGTCAGCGGTATTCACCATATAGTAAGCAAAATAAGGATAGGCAGTTGCTAAGTGTTGCCAGTAAGCTTGGAAAGGTGATTTTGCCAATGACGTACGGTGATAATATAACAAAGTGACAGTGCGGCTTTGTGCTAATGCTTGGGTAATCAATCCTAACATCGGGGTAATACCGCTACCACCAGCGATAAATAATAACGGCGATTGCTTAGAGCGTGACACCTCACTGTTCTGCTTGGTTAATTTTGCTGATGTATCCGCCAAGGTAAAATCACCGCTTGGCAAGCTACTATCGAATACCGTACCAAGTGACGCTTGTTGAGTCAGATAGTCTGAAACCAACCCTTGCGGTTTGATGGCAATAGTAACGGTGGCACATAAATTATTGCTGGCACTGTCATTAACGGCATTTTTAGCGTTGTTATCAAAGATAGCGTCGTGCAAATCTGCTGGCTGCGGAAACACCCCAACCAGTGAGTAGCTGCGCTGATGGTTGATACCTTCGATAGGCACAGTCAGATGAATATGTTGCCCGCCGTGCCAGCTATCATCGATAGTAAATGCTTGACGTTTAAAGGCCTGATTGGCTTCAAATTTTAGCGCGACCAATTCCTCGTTGATCGTCTGTCGCACAATAAGGCGTAGTTTGGGCGTGGTCAACGACCAAAACGGATGCAAGCGCGACCCAATAAAATCAACGAACGCGCGTTGGATAATCTCAGGGCGGTAGCCAGTCGTCATAAAACACCTTTTATCATCTAATTTTTAATCAATATAAAATCATGCTCTAGTCATAAAAATAGAAAAATTTACGCTGCAATTACACAACTATTCTATTAAGAATTTCTAATATCTTAACGGCTATTCATTAATTTTGCGAAAAATTTGCTGCAATTTTTTGTGGGGTTTATAAAACAGAAGCGTATCAGGATAATAGAATTGTTTTTCAATCTAGAGCTTATACTGACTATTACAGGATGCATTTAAGCAAATAATCTTGTGCTTATAGGCGTAAAAATATGAAATCGATGCCAAAGCGTGCTAAAAGCTGCTAAAGCCATCTACCAGCTTGCAGGGTATGCGCCACAATGCGATAATGGCCTATAATTTGTAACCCTGATTTTGAGGCGCAGCATGCTTGGCATCATTGCTAAGTCTGATTTGTTGGCCTCTTCTATGCAGTCTATCGGAGTGTTAATGGCTCAATATATTTACACGATGAACAACGTGTCAAAACTTGTTCCACCTAAGCGTGAAATCCTAAAGAACATCAACCTATCGTTTTTCCCTGGCGCCAAAATCGGTGTACTCGGTATCAACGGGTCTGGTAAATCAACCTTGCTACGCATCATGGCGGGCGTAGATACAGAGTTTAGCGGCGAAGCACGCGCGCAAACGGGCACCAAGATTGGCTATCTGCCGCAGGAACCACAGCTTGATGACAGTAAAGATGTCCGTGGTAATGTCGAAGATGGTATGCGTGAAGCCTTAGATGCGCTGGCACGCCTTGATGCGATTTATGCAGAATACGCTGAACCAGATGCAGACTTTGATAAGCTTGCTGAAGAGCAAGGCAAGATGGAAGACATCATCCAAGCATGGGATGCGCATAACTTAAATACCCAGCTTGAAAAAGCGGCTGATGCATTGCGTCTACCGCCTTGGGATGCCGATGTCAGCAAACTGTCTGGTGGTGAAAAACGCCGTGTGGCACTATGCCGTTTACTATTGTCACGCCCAGATATGCTGTTACTTGACGAACCGACTAACCATTTGGACGCCGAATCTGTCGCGTGGCTAGAGCAGTTCCTACAGAACTACAGCGGTACTATCGTGGCTATTACCCATGACCGTTATTTCTTGGACAACGTTGCTCAGTGGATCTTGGAGTTGGATCGTGGCCATGGCTATCCGTACGAAGGCAACTATACCGAGTGGCTCGAGCAAAAGAACACCCGTCTAGAGCAGCAGAACAAGCAAGAAGAGTCCTTTGCTAAAGCGCTGAAAAAAGAGCTTGAGTGGATTCGTAAAAACCAAAAAGGCCAACAAGCCAAGTCTAAATCTCGCGTCCAGCGCTTTGAAGAATTGAACTCACAAGAGTTCCAAAAGCGTAATGAGACCTCTGAGATTTATATTCCACCAGGTCCACGTTTGGGTAACAAGGTCATTGAGATTAATGACATCTCTAAATCATTTGGCGATCGCTTGCTCTATGAAAACCTAAGTTTTAACGTCCCAGCAGGTGCTATCGTTGGTATCATTGGTCCAAATGGGGCGGGTAAAACCACACTATTTAACATGATTACTGAACGTGATACGCCAGATACTGGAACCGTTGATTTGGGTGAAAGTGTCAAAGTCGCTTATGTTGGTCAGGTACGTGACAACTTAGACGACAGTAAAACCGTTTGGGAAGAAGTGTCTGACGGTCTTGATATTATTACGGTTGGCGATTACACCACACCAAGTCGTGCTTATATCGGTCGCTTTAACTTTAAAGGCTCAGACCAGCAAAAACACGTTGGTCAATTATCAGGTGGTGAGCGTAACCGCTTGCAGCTTGCTAAGACACTAAAACAGGGTGCAAACGTCTTGCTCCTTGATGAACCATCAAACGATTTGGATATCGAAACCTTACGTGCGCTAGAAGATGCCATTCAAGTCTTCCCGGGTACGGTAATGGTTGTATCGCATGATCGCTGGTTCCTTGACCGTATTGCCACTCATATCTTGGCGTTTGAAGATGAAGGTCCAGTATGGTTCGATGGCAACTATTCTGAGTTTGAAACTTATCGCAAAAAGACGATGGGTGACGATGCTAATCCTAAGCGTATGAAGTATAAAAAGATTAGTACCTAGAATCTTTGTTTGTAATAAGAATTTTTAAACAATAATTTTAGACATAGAAAAAGACCTCTAATCAATTAGAGGTCTTTTTTTATTGTAATGAAGAATTTTATAAAGCTATACTATGATCATTTGCCTTATAAGGTTTCACAAATGAATTCTACTCAACAAATTGTCTTAAGTGAATTAATTAGACGAGAGAATTTTGATCCTTTTTATACTCCTATGACTACTGCTACCGCTACCATGCTAGAAGTTCTTGAAGAGCTATTTAAAGTAGACTCAGACTTATCTAGCATTGCTTATCGGTCACAATTGATTAAGTGTCGACTAGACTATAGCTTACTAAGTCTCAAACGACTTGATAAGTTCGTTATAGCGTTACGTCAGCATCGTAATATTGAGTATTTAGAACTTGCAGACGTACCTCCTATTAGAAGGTTGTTCTTGTGTTTAACTGCTTATGTAGGCGAAGTGTTTTCTAGGGCTAGAGGACAAGCAGCATTATGGTTTGCTCTAGATGAAATTAATAATTTTTCTAGTTTAAATAAATTAGCAGAAAACAATTTCCCAGATATTTGGAAAGCAATAGGACTTTATTCAGAAAATGTGGAAATACCAGAAATCGAAAGATCTTTCTTAGTTTTGTTCAGTTCCGATAAGAAGTTTATCAACAAGGAAAATATTGGATACTTTTTGCCCGCAAAAACTATTTACGAAAACCTATTTGGTAACCCGATAACACAGATATATGATTATGTTCTTAATTACCTTGACGCAGTTAATGCAATTATTCCAGAAGAAAGTATTATTCCAGAAATATCAAAAGTGTTCGTGGAAGCAGGCTTGCAAGAGAATATAAATAACCTATTACCACAACAGCGCTATTATTTACAAATTAAAAAGCCTAATTGGCTAAATGAGGATGATGCACTCTATCCTCAAATATCAAACCTTCAAAACTTATATAAAAGTGGAAAGGTAATATGGGCGGTATTAATACAAGCAAATAAACAGTTGTTTAACACTATAAAAAATAATGAACCTAATGGATATCCAGCCGAAATAATATATGATCCAACTGGGAGAACACATTTAACAGAGCTATTAAACTATAAGGCTAAAGTTAATGAGTCAGATAACACGTTTTTAGATAATTATTTATTACCCATAAAAAAAACATCCATTCTGGTTTGGCGACTTCATTTACCAAATGGTCTTTTATCAATGGATATATTTCCAATTATAATTAGTGAAAAGAATGAAGATATTATTACGCTACTTCCTGCTAGATTTTGGAATGATGAGTTTGTTCAAGCTTGGTTATCTACAGCAGCTAAAACCCATAGTAAGAAAGACTTTAACTTATCAGCTAGACTGCATAAAAAGGAAAGTGACAGATTACCTGCTTGGACTTTATCGAACACAATTTCGATAGAAGAATTAACCTCAAATAAACTTTACCCCGATTTGCTCACTTTATTTCCTGAGCATCAATTTACTCCAAAACAATCTGACAAAAATGATGATTCTAATATATTAATTACCTTACCTAGAAAAGAAGATTTTTTCACTTTTAATAGTGGGGTGAGCGCCAAGATACAAACAGATGAAAACTCTAGGAGTCATGATAAACCACTGGAACTATCATTAGAACAAGATTTAATCCATCCTACAACGTTGAACTTAGAAAATAGAGAAAGCCTCAGAACACAGGAAAGCCAATTAGACTACGAGGTAAAAAGTTTAATTCAGGAAATCGAAAGATATGAGCGAAATAATACAAGTATTATGGATATCATTAGTAAATATCCGTTACTGCTAGTATTCATCTCAATGTTAGTTATTTTTGTAGTTAGAAAAATATTCAATATATAAAATATTCTCTCCAAAAAAAAGAGCCTCCTAGCGAAGCTCTTCTCCTATTAAACCAATAAACCTCTAACGCTTGCGCCCAAATTTACGCTGCTTTTTATTGCTAATCTCAGTAATCGCATGAGTGATTTCCTCTTCATCTAAGCTGGCCACTTGCTGTAATATTTGCATCATATCAGGGCTGAGCACGTATTTGGCATGATGGGCAATGTCGTTGATACGCTGATCAAAAGTCAACACACCCGTCTCATCATCTTTTTGCAAATAATCTAGACGGGTCAAGGCACTAATAAAGCTGGTGAATAAGGCGCGGTCAAAGAAATCAGGAATATCATCAGCATATAAGACGGACAAGCGCTGCCCAAGTAGATGACACAAATCAACCACTTCGTTTTCGGTCAAATTGCCCGAGCCTTGCTGAGCCAAAAGCGCAAGCGTCATAAAGTAACGCTCAAGGCTTTGTTCGACAGGCGTCGCGAGTACCTGTAGCTGCTGATAGCATTTACTATTAGACTCAGGAACGCTAAGCACACCATCGCCCAACTCGACGATCAGTCCATGACTGAGCAGGTTGTCCACTTTTTTATTGAGCGTTTCGGCTAGGCCATGCGCTGGGTAGTATAAAAACAGCTCACTTTGTAAAAACGGATATAACTGCTCGGCAATGCTATTGAGACGACTGCGTTCGATACGACCGTTACGGGCAACCAAAGCGGCTAGGAATGACAGCAGAATAAAGACATGCAAAATGTTATTACGGAAGTAGCTGAGCAGGGCGGCTTGTTTGCCAGCGACTTGAATGATATCCCCTAAAATATGCGGGATACGCTCGATAAGCTTGAGCTTAACCCCATAATCGATGATTTGCTGTGGTGACATATCAGTGACCACCGTATCATCAGAGTAGGGCAGCTGCTGAGCCAGACCTTGATATAGGGCGATTTGCTCACGGCAGATCTCTTCATCGAGCGCCGCTTTTGGTGCTGATAGCAGGACTAATGACAATAGTGACACCGGAGTGACGACGGCGGCTTTATTGATATGCTGCATCACTTTGACGCCGATGTTATCGACCATCGCGCCGGTTTTTTCATCGAGTGGGGTATCCGTGCGATCACTAGGTAAGCTGTTGGCGGGTACATCAAATTTTTGCATAAAGTCGCTAAGGTGTAGCGGTGTGCCAAAGCTCAAATGCACATTACCAAAAATACGCTCAATCTTACGCCCAACTTTGAGTAAGCCTATTAACGACTCAGATTCTTTTGGCTTGCCTTTTAGCTCACCAACATAGGTGCCGCCTTCCATGATGCGCTCATAACCGATATAAGTCGGGATGAAGACTACTGGCTTATTGGTTTGGCGTAACTGACTGTGTACCGTCATGGCCAGCATACCCATCTTCGGTGGTAATAGACGCCCTGAGCGTGAGCGCCCGCCTTCGATGAAGTATTCAATTGGGGTATTACGGGTAATAAGCGTATGCATATACTCACGGAGTACGGCGGTATAAAGCGCATTACCACGGAAGCTTCGACGAATATAAAACGCCACCGCGCCGCGCAATAGTGGGCCTAAGATGGGCACATCTAAGTTATCACCTGCTGCAACATAAGGAATGCTCAGGCCACGTTTATAAATGACATAAGACAGTAGAAGGTAATCGACATGACTACGATGACAAGGGACATATACCAGCTCGTAGTCGGTGGCAAGCTCGCGTACACGCTCGAAGTGATGGACTTCTACACCGTCATAGAGCTGCGTCCATAGCCATGTCAAAAATTTATAAAAACCGCGTATGATAGAGTGCGAGTAGTCATTGACCATCTCGTTTGCATAGCCCTTGGCAAGGATACGGGCATCACGAACATTGGTGCCTGACGCTGTGGCCTCAGCTTCTATCGCATGCTTAATCGCTGGTGAATATATCAGCTTATCCACCAAGTTGCGCCTGTCTGATAAATCAGGACCAAGCATGCTGGCCCGCTGTTTATCTAGGTAAATATTAAGCTGTTGTTGCAGCATGCGCACCAATTCACGATTGCCATCGGCAGCCGCGACTAACGCATAATTCGCTACGGTAGTGGTCTCATTTGTGCTATCAGCAGTTGAATGGCTCGAATCAGTTGAATCAGTGGCAGTAGAATCAAAGACAGCGGGGCCTTCTCCATGACCTTGGAGATTGTCATTGATAAGGGTGCGCAAGTCTTGCGGTGGGTGGAACTGGACAAAGGTATCGCGTCCCATCACTCCGATATTAAATAACTGCTTGGTGATGCTAGGGTCTTCCCAGTTATCAGCGGTCAATAGCTTAAAGAGGGAGTCTTCTTTTTCGGGTGCGCGTCCCCACAGGATAGAGACGGGCACTAAACGAACCTTTAACTCTGGATGCTGTAAAACGGCAGACACCAAGCGTGATAGTCGTGGCGACAGCTGGCTGTCTTTAGAATGTGGATGGTGCAAAAATATAATGGCCGCGTTTTCTTTAATGTTATGGGCGACATCATTCACCCCGACCAATGCTGGTGGTAGGTTGTGCTCTTGCGTCTGCAAGTCGATCAAAATACTGTTGGAGCGCGAATAATCTTGCAGCACATAAAATCTGAGCGTCTGATCATCCGTATCAAACTCCGGCAATTCGCCCAACAGCTTCGGCTTAACGGCGACATCGAGTAGCTGACCCGATACCTTACGATAGAGCTGATTGATGGGCGCATTCGAGTAAGGCTTGGTAACGACTGGCTCGCCGTCAGTTATTGCATCGTTGTCTGTCGCTGACTGGCTATCGGCCGTGACTGGCGCTTTAAAAATCCGTTTTTTTAGGAACTTATTCTTTAAGAAACTGGGTATCATAATGGGTATCAAAATTAGTGAAATGTATTACTCTTATGATGCCATAAAAGCCATCAAAGCGATATATTATGTCTGTATATACTGCTAATATTAATACGAATCGGTAATTATTTTGTGAGTGAAATGCCGCTTAAAAGGCTCAATTATTTGAAGTCTAAAGGCTTTAGCGTAATAATATAATAGCGTCAGCGAGCATGAATGAATATTCAGACCAGTCTGTACACGCACTCACTGCTGTTAAACAAATCTCCTTCAAACAACCAAAAGTTCAACGCCTATGACTCCTGCTATCCAACTTGCCAAACAGCGCGGCCTTGATTATCAGCTGCACGAATATACTCACGACAGTAGTGCCGCATCTTATGGCTTAGAAGCTGCCGAAAAGCTGGGCGTGGAGGTAAAACAAGTATTCAAAACCTTGGTGGTGTCGACTGACCATGGCTCGCTAGCTGTGGCTATTTTGCCCGTTGATAGAACTTTAAATTTCAAAAAAATGGCCAAAGCGCTGTCTGCTAATAAAATGCTGATATGCAAAAAAGTACAGATGGCAGACCCTAAGCAAGTCGAACGTAGCACAGGTTACGTACTGGGCGGGGTCAGTCCATTGGGACAAAAGAAGCGCTTAGCGACTATTATAGACAGTTCAGCTGAGCAGCAGCCAACCATTTATGTGAGTGCGGGGCGTCGCGGCTTAGAGATTGAACTGCCACCGATACAATTGGCCGCCACCCTTGACGCACGTTTTGCCGCCATCACTGATGAATAATGGTTAGGTTCGTGCTGACCAAGCACACTCATTTTTTATCCGTTTTCCATGCTTTTTAATGTACTTATTTTTTTAAGATATTTATATTTTTAAGGTGCTTATATTTTTAAGGTAATTATATTCTAAGGATAGTCTCATGCCACATTTAACCATTCAAGTCACGCCCAATGTCAGTATCCCTCATGCAGAATCCTTGCTTAAATCTTTGAACAAAGCGCTTTGGGATAGTGGACATTTTGGCAAGCCGACGGATATCAAAGCACGCATCATACCTATTGAGACATTTTTGGTGGGTGTTGAAGACGACGAACAGGCATATGGCTTTGTTTATGCGCATCTAAAAATCATGACCGGTCGTGATGAGGTCATACGCCATCAGCTTGCTGAGCTATTAACGGCTACCATAGAAGAGGTGTTAGATACCGAGCAATCAGAGCGCGTAGGCATACAAATCTGTGTTGAGGTGGAAGAAATCAGCGCGATTTATCATAAGAAAATGCTTGGTGACTAGGGCGTATTGAATACTTACAAATACTCGCACAGTGACTCGCTAGCATACTTAGGTAAGACAATCACTTCAACGCTATAACCTGCGGTGCGACCTTGAGTGGCCATCAGATTACGAGCAATGCGCAATCGATACGTGCCAGTGGCAGGCAAGCAGCCTTGATAAATGATACCGCCTTTGGTGCCATCTTGTGTGCCATTCGGCATATGCAGTACGCCGACATTGGCAGTCTCTGGGGTGCCCGTAAGGGGCGCAATATTAATGATGGCATATTGCCAACTGCTGGCATTAAAGCGATACCAGCGCTCGTTTTCATTAGGCTTAAGCTGTCCCGTCACTGTACTACTAAGCGCGCCTTTGGCAAAACGAATCGGGATGTCGCTATTTTTAGCCAACGCACTGTGTGCGCTAACGCCTATTAATGTGGCACTAAGCAACAGCGTTTTTAGCACTTGTGCGGTTGTTAAAGTAGTTTTATTTTTAACCAAAAACATCGTACCTCCTAACTGACTTTGTTATTTATCTACTATAGTCAGTGAAAAGTAATATCAGCAATACCATAGCCATTTTTAGCCCATTTAGATACAAGCGTTTGAAGTGAGGACACCCCCTAGTTAAACATAAAAAAGCGCCTAATAAATAGGCGCTTTTTTTATTAATAATCAAGTAACTCGTACAGTCTTAGTCATGATTTTAGTCTAAGAAAGCAAAGTTTTCGATTTTCATGGCAGTCATGCTTTCGCTTGGTGCCACCATACCTTCGGCGTGGCCTGAGGTACGTGGTAGAATCTTATCAAAATAGAACTCAGCCGTTTGGATTTTAGCTTTGTAGAATTCTGGTGACTCAGTGCCGCCATTTTTTAGCTTGTCATAAGCGACAGCCGCCATACGCGCCCAGTGGTAACCCATCATGACATAGCCTGAGTACATCAAGAAATCTTCTGATGCGGCTGAGATGATTTCACGGTCTTTACGTGCCATTAGCATCAAGCGTACGGTTAGGGTGTTCCACTCAGCACAAAGCTTGGTCAATGCCCAAACGAATTTACGCATGTCTTTATCAAGTGCGTACTCGCCACACCATTTCATGATGCTTGAGGTGTAATCACGGATGATTTTACCTTTAGACTGCAAGATAACCTTACGACCTAACAAATCAAGTGCCTGTACGCCAGTGGTACCTTCGTACATAGTGGCAATACGTGCATCACGAGCGATCAGCTCCATGCCCCATTCTTTGATATAGCCGTGACCGCCATATATCTGCTGACCATGCTTGGCCGCTTCGATACCTAGCTCGGTTAAAAAGCCTTTTAGGATAGGCGTATAGAAGCCTAATTTGTCATCCCACTTTTCAAACTCAGCATCATCACCGTTGGCAACGCCTTGCGACATTTTGTCGGCATAACGCGCTGAGTGATAAATCATTGAGCGACCGCCTTCAGCAAAGGCTTTTTGCGTCAATAGCATACGACGAACGTCAGCGTGATGAATGATAGCATCGGCTACTTTTTCAGGATCTTTGGTCCCTGACAACGTACGCATTGAACGACGATCTTTCGCATACGGTAGGGCGTTTTGGAAAGACAGCTCAGTGTGTGCCAAACCTTGGATACCAGTACCGATACGGGCGGTGTTCATAAAGGTGAACATGGCTTTTAGGCCTTTGTTCGGCTCACCGATGAGATAACCTAACGCGCCGTCGAAGTTCAGTACACAAGTCGCTGATGAGCTGATACCCATTTTGTGCTCGATAGAGCCACAAGTAACGCCATTGCGCTCGCCTGCTTCGCCATCGGCATTTGGCAAGAATTTTGGTACGATAAATAATGAGATACCACGGGTGCCTTCTGGCGCATCCGGTAGGCGTGCTAAGACGATATGGACGATGTTGTCAGTTAAGTCATGCTCACCACTTGAGATGAAAATCTTAGTGCCGCTAAGCTTGTAGCTACCGTCTTCTTGCGGAATCGCTTTTGACTTTACTTGTCCTAAATCGGTACCACACTGTGGCTCAGTCAAGCACATCGTACCTGCCCACGTGCCTTCAACCAATTTATGCAAGTAAGTTTCTTTTTGCTCATCAGTACCGTACTGCATGATGGTGTTAATACAACCTGTCGATAGGCCAGGATACATTGCCCACGGCCAGTTCGCCGTACCCATCATTTCAGACTTAATGAGGTTGATTGACATAGGCAAGTTCATACCGCCGTACTCTTCAGGGTACGAAATACCTTGCCAGCCGCCGTCTACAAACTGATCGTAAGCTTCTTTAAAGCCTTTAGGGGTAGTGACAACACCCTCTTCAAAATGACAGCCTTCTGCATCTGCTGGCTGGTACAAAGGGGCTAAGACATTTTCAGAGAAGTCAGCAAAGCTTTGCAAAATCATATCGACCGTTTCAGGATCAGCATTTGCGCCGTTGTCTAAATCTTTGTAATGCGTCTGAAAGTCGAAAACATCATTTATTAAAAACTTGATATCACGTAAAGGTGCTTTGTAAGTTAACATAGTTGGTCTCTTTGGTTGGTTCACTGTCATAGCACTAGGATTCAAACATAAGTGTATTCAAGTGAATGTTTGCTTATTTTTTGTGGCAAATGAATGATCTTATGGAGGATCGATGGGACTTATGAATAAATTCTTGTCCGCTATAGGTATGGTCAAGCGTTACTTAATAAAAGTCAACTACTATGACGGTGATACGAGTATAAGACTTCTACAGCCACAAATATATAACGTATAACTAATATTCATAATTCGTAAAATTATACATTAAATTAAGTTATAAGTTAATAAAGTAATTTGTGAAGTAGTAGCACCCCGAATGATTTCTGTATAAACAGCCTGCAAAGTCATATAAAACAAGTAATGTCCCATGAATCGAAAAAATCTCGATGCAATGTCAGTAGAATAAGGAAAGCGATTTATGAGCGCATCAAAGCACAAGGCAGGTCTAGCATCTTGGTTAACAGCACTGTTTGCCTCTATTAAGGCTTTAATTGCAGGTGAGCTGGCGCATTTGTTAACGATTAACCGCAGTAAAAGACCTTGGCATATGCCGATTATTGCGGCCATTGCGATTAGCTTTCCAGTCTTTGTCGGTGCTTATTTTGATGCTTTATCCTCAGGTATCAAGGCCTCGTTGGGGGCGATGATTATCCTTAATTTGCCATTGTCAGGCACGCTACCGTATCGTCTGGTGACGATTATGGCGTGGGGCTTTGCCATAGTGATGAGCTTTGCGCTTGGACTGATCGCTCAGCAGATACCTGTGCTCAGACTGCCTATATTTGCGCTGCTTGCTTTTGCTATTATCATATTAGGTCGTTACTATCGGCAGCCGCCACCGGCAGGATTGTTTGTGATGATGGCGGGAGCAATCGCCTTATTCATACCTGTGCCATTAGCGCAAGTACTGTCAGCGACAGGGCTGGTGATGTTGGGTAGTGGCATTTCGATGTTGTTGGCGCTGCTTTATAGTCTGTTTTTATTGGCCACGCGTCCTATAGTACCTGCGCCGATTTATATCTATGAGCCGGACATGATTAGCGACAGTCTCATTGTGGCTGGCTTTGTGAGCTTGGCGTTGGCAATCGCAATATTGCTAGAGATGCCCTATCCGTATTGGGCGGCTATAAGCTGCTTTATCATTATTCAGGGTATGCAGCTACGCACGATGTGGATCAAACAAGTGCATCGCTTACTCGGTACTTTGGTCGGAATGGCAGTCGCAGGTTGGATGCTGTCGTGGGGGCTATCGATATGGGGCGTTGCGATAGCCGTTCTGATGATGATGCTCTGTATCGAGTCGTTGGTCGATCGTCATTATGGCTTAGCAGTGATATTTATTACGCCATTAACGATATTTATCGCTGAATATGGCAGTGTGTCGCTGGTACAGCCCGTGGCCGAGGAAGTCATTCGTGTGCGCATGCTTGATACCACGATTGGCTGCGTCGTCGGTCTTAGCGGTGGTCTGGCGATTCATTCAAACCGTTTGCGCGTACCGTTACGCCAGATAGAAAACTGGATGCTGGCGCGTTTTGGTCAAACAACGAAACACTAAATCAACACCATAAATTCAAAGCATATGAGAGCGCTTTGTAATTCTGCTTTTCTTACAACAAGTCACTAAATGGTCGTGTAAGTCATTTGACGTTGAGGGCTTTAGTGGCTTGCACTACATCGATACTGTGACCCGTCCAACGCTCAAAACTTAAGGCGGCTTGACCGATAAGCATGCCGTAGCCGTCTGATATTTGCGCACCACGTGCCGCGAAATGCTCCAAGAACGGTAGCGTGCGACCGTACATCATGTCGTAAGCATAGTGACCGTGTAGGGTGTCGCTCAGTGGCAAAGTCTCACCTGATAGACCAATCGATGTGGCATTAATAATAATATCGAACTGTCCGCGCAGCTCGCTAGTGGTACAAGCGGTAATCTGCTGCTGACTAATAGAGGTACTGGCGGCACTAAGGTCGTTGACTAAGTCACAGGCTTTGCTCACTGTGCGATTGGCAATTGTCAGGGTTCCGATACCTGCTTGAATCAGGGGTAGTATCACCCCGCGTGCCGCACCGCCCGCGCCAATGAGGGCAACGCGTGCACCCTCTAGCGGCCAACCCAAGCTACTGATATGATTGACCAATCCTTGCCCATCAGTATTGTCGCCGTATAGTGCCTCTGCTATTGGCGCGCCGCTTTTTAATAGCGCTTTATTGAGCAGAATCGTATTGACCGCACCAGCGACTTTGGCGTGCTCTGATAAGCCACCACGTGCCTGACAGCACGCATAAGCGACTTGTTTAAAAGGAACCGTCACGTTAGCACCCACACCGCCACCATGAAAAAACGCCTCAATAACCGCCATAAAACTGGCTGCCTCATCGGGACAATACTGGCGCTGATAGCTAATTTCAATCCCTGCCTGCGCGGCGAACTGGGTATGGATTGCAGGGGATTTGCTGTGGGCAATCGGATTGCCAATAACAATAAAGTGCTGGGTCATAAATAGTCCGCTGGCAGTAAGGGCATGGAGTGGTCAGATTGGTAAGCATTCAAACCCACTCATCATAAGGGATAACGTTATGTTTGACAAATGGAGCGGTTAAGGAATAAATACACGATTAAACACAGCGTTTTAAGACGTGAGGTCTTTAACAAATCTGTACTGTCTGGGAGCGGTATCCGTAACCTAAAGGGTAGTCAAGCGTTCAGCAGTTGGGTAAACTAGTGAGCATAAAAATCGATATCAATAGACGCCAGGAACTGCTAGGTTACAACCAAGCTTTTTAATAACAACATTCTTCATTATCAGTGGCACATCTGCCAGCTCGTTAATACTATTTTGAGACCAATCTAAAAGTGTGAGTAAATTGTCCATGTTGAATAATAACCTACAGACCTTGATGGTCAGTATGATAATGGCAGTTGGCGTGACGTTGAGTGGCTGTGATAGCACCAAAGAAGACGCCCAAAATCCAGAGGCCAGTGCGGCAAGCACTAGCGAGCAGAGCGCTGCGGACACCTCTACGCAAACCACTCCAACCAAAACCGCCGACTTAGATGGCGCCACTGCTCAGCAAGGCACGCCAGTAAAATATGAGGTTGCGTCGTGGAGCGCTGCCCCAGTAGACCCGCTTACGGTTGATGCGTTGGATGATATCAAGTCGACATTTGGTAAAGTGGTCAGCACGGACGAAAACAGCCTAGACTACGCCAGTAATTCGGCCTCTAAGTATCGCTTTATGGATACCGATGCGCCTTATTTAGACCTTATCGACTCCGAAAAATATCTGGAGCTTGGCTGGTATTATGCCAATCCAACCGACTCAAAAAAAGAAAAAGAGCTGAGTCAAAACCATGCCAAAAAATCCTATATGCTAGCGCGTCAGCTGATGGGTGATGAGGGCGGAAAATTAATCGCTGATATGCTGGGCGGTCAAATTATTAAGAATAAAACCGTCGGTGGACAAAAAATAGAGCTGGCGAAATGTGAGTTTTACAGCTGTATGCTGGTGCTGAATAAAGCCGATGCGCAAACAGACAATAGCTAAACGGTGGCCGCCATTATGCCGCCGTCCAACAGCTGGCTACGTCTGCAACCTTTAAGCGCGGCTAGCGATGACGAAGCAGAGACAGCATTAACAGTCGTAACCACACTGCCTTTAGACAATCGCGGACTGGCATACGGTGATGGCTTTTTTACCACTATGGGCGTCATCGATGGACGGATACTGTGGTCGAGCTATCATCAGCAGCGTCTGGACTCTCATGCCAGTGCCTTGCATCTCGATATCGATAGCCGAGCACTGTTAGCTACCTTGCATAGACAGGCCAAGCACTTGCAGCAAGGCATGCTTAAGCTTATCGTCACCCGCGCGGTGCAAGATGTCCGTGGTTATGGTTATACGCCAAGCACGTCCGGCAGTGCGTGTGAGATCTGGCTCAAGTCTTCCGCCATGCCTATCGCCACTGCTGAGCAGATGCCTTTACCGAATGGGTTCCTAGTTCCTCTGCAACCAGTGGCTTCTGCCACTTGCTTGTCTTCACAACTCGCCTGTCTACCGCCACCGCTTGCCGGACTCAAAAGTCTCAATCGTCTGGATAATGTACTGGCAAGCGCTGAGCTACAACGCGTTAAAGCCCAAACATTAACATCCAATCCCTTTTTACTAGCCAATCATTTATCGACCAATAATTTATCAGTGAATGCCGAACCCAGTATCGGTGAGGGGCTGCTGCGTGATATGAGCGGGCAGTGGGTTGAAGGAACGATGAGTAATGTGTTCTATCAATTATCAGAATCGCCATTCGCAAAATCGTCCAATCCTTCACATCCTCAAAACAACGGCAACTATCTGAGCACTGGTCAATGGTACACGCCGTCGATGGCACAATCGGGCGTCGCTGGCGTGATGCGGCAAGCGCTCATCGATGGGCTATCCAGTACAGAGCAGCCAGCCATCATAAGACCATTACAAGATGAGGATTTGCCGCAGTTAAGCCAACTGTTCTTTTGCAATGCGTTACGCGGTATTATGCCGATGAGCAGTTTGAGGTTATTGTCGGGTGAAGTGGTGGGGTTATAAAGTGAGTGAGTTACTATCTTATTTATTCAATAAACGATAAAAATGCTGTCTAAAAAAATCTTTCCTGCCTTCGTTTTGAAGATCTTCATATCGAGCTTGGCTCAATTTCAGATATTCAGTTTCTTGCTCGATACCAATAAAGCGCCTTCCTAGTACACTGCTTGCAATACCTGTTGTGGAAGAACCTGCAAAAGGATCGAGAACTAACGCATCTTTTTGGGTGGAAGCTAAAATAATTTGCGCTAGTAATGCCATAGGCTTTTGTGTTGGATGTTTACCACAAGATTTCTCCCATTTGGCAATAGCTGGCAAACGCCAAACATCTTTCATTTGCTTGTCATTATTTAATCGTTTCATCAAATCATAGTCGAAGTAATGCGGTATTTTAGGGTATTTTCTTGCCCAAATGATAAACTCTGTCGAATGAGTAAAAAAGCGGCAAGAAAAATTGGGTGGTGGATTGGTTTTCTCCCACGTAATGACATTGAGTATTTTGAAGCCTAACTCAGGTAGTATACGACCTAGAGTGAAAATATTATGATGTGTGCCACTGACCCATAAAGTTGCATTATCTGCCATTTTGTCACGGACAGTAGATAACCATTGATAGGTAAAATTATAAGCATCATTGTCACTGATGAGCTTGTCCCACTGACCTTTATTGACTGACTGGACTTTACCGTTTTTCACTGTTAGACCATTATTGAATGTACTGGTTAAGAGCCAGCGCTCTACTATTATCTATACGCTTATCCATTAAGGTTCACAAGTACTGAGAGCTACTTTAGGTTTGAGCTAGCTACTCATTCTATTCTACGCCAAAGATAATAAATTCAGTATCAAGCATATCATCAGGTTCTAAAGTAATATTCTCGCTTCTATATTCTTCTCGCGCTTTTAGCAGAGCAGTTTCACCATCTTCTGCAACCACTTCTATAAGTGCACTCATCGTTTCGATTACTTCTATTTGATAAATATTCAAACCGTCTGTCCTTATCATAACTATTCTCAACAATTACAAGTTGTCATATTCAAAATCTATTTTTGTTATCTATACCAACTAGATTAGCAAAAGCGCTCAAAAGAAGTGATCGTCTTTTGTTACGCAGACTTGTGTCATAAAGCAAATCGATCAATGATCCTTTTTCAATAGAAATGATTAAAAGGACAATACTGCATGCATTCCATATATGAAAAAGTAAGGGTTCCAATACAAATCAGACGTTTAATGGTTTTTGATGAAATTTGTAGATTGGCCAAAGCTAAGCCTAATGAAATTGTGCATTTGTCGCCTTACACCCAACTGGCTTTTGGAGGTATGTTTGAGTATGCGCATACGCGAGAAGAAGTCATTGAGCAGGGTATCGACGTTATTGCTAATGATGAATTGGTGATGTGTGCATTGACGGTTAATCTAATTCCTTTTACCAAACCTGCACGCAACTCGGTACAGCTGTTATGGCAGTGGAATCGCTATGTGCGTAATCGATTGCATGCTTATATCGACTATCGTGGAGTGCATTTTTTCAAAATCAATGATGAAATTGATTGGGAGTATCCAGCGCATAAGTTTCATCAGCGTCTTGTGGCTACTGCGCGATTACCATTATGGGATGATAGAGATGAGCTGATTGCCGATGTATACCGTGACAAAAAAGGACAGCCAAAACCTAAGCACTACAACGAGAAGCGACTAGTATAACTTTCGATAGTGACCACGGCTCACAAATTCAATGATGCCTTTATCTCGTAATACTTGTAACTGTTGGCGGATTTTATCTTTTACGTGGTTGTTTTCAGGATGTTTGAGTTTTAATAAATCAGCAAACGCATAAACTTGATTGAGAGAAAAATTAGCATCCAGTCTATCGATACATTGCCAAACATCTAACGCCCAACCACGTGTCTGCTGTGATTGCTGACGCAGAAACAAGGTTTTTTGAAATTGCTCGATGACATTATCGCGTGGTATGACTTGCTGGTCTTTGACCAAAAATACTTTTCCCGATTCAGGCACTTTACGCAAATCAATATTGCAGCCGACCCAACCAGCGCGTTTGGCAGTAACGGATAATGGTTTGCGCTTTATAATCATGTCCGGCTGAAAGAATTGTTTGGGAATGATTAAAAAGTTATTCACCCTATATTCTTGCGAGTAGGTCAGAAAGAAAAAGCTGGGATTATTATCGCTATTGATACGTTCAATCATGGTGTCATAAGCACCATCATTAATAATGTTGCTCAATTTTGCCTTTTTACTTTTTAGTTCATACTCCTCATGACAGTTTGCACAATAAAAATCAGCGACAGGTTGGTTATTAGTAAATTCAGCCAATGGTTGTGCATTACAATTAGGGCAATAGCTTTGGTTAGAAACCCAGTCTTCGCTGAGCACTCTAATGATTTGGCTTGGTGATTTATAGTTTGCAGCGAGATTTTTATTGAAATTAAGGTTCATAGCCCGTTTTCTTATTAAAGGAAATATTTGAAGGGATAAATAAGCACTATGAGTATTAAGCCATATAATTCACTCTAAACAGCACGTTAATCGATAAGCTAAGCAAATACCATTGAAAAGCGCACGGTTCAGTGCTAAATTCTAGCAAACTTCTGCCTCGCGAGTTGCCATGAGCACGCCCACACCTGAAACGCCTCCTGAACGTCCTAATGATACCCCATCCAATAAGCAAGCGGGAACTGTTGACGAGCGTGTTGCTAGCACGCCATCAGATGCTAGACCAGTCGTCGACGAGGCGGCAGTAGAGGACGTACCGGCAACAGATGTCTCGCTCATCAGCGGCAAGAGTAAACCGCGTAAATATAAAGCGGACAATCAGTCGTTCTTTATGCAGCGCGGTTATCAAGTCTTGCTCGTGCTTGGGCTGATTGCCGCGTTTTTCTTAGTGATGGTCTATCAGACGTTGTTTGGACGGATTGAGCAGCCGCAGCAAATGGTGACGATTGAGTCAGGTCAGACCTATTACGGCTTATTGCCGCAGTGGCAACAGCAGATTCCACTTTTTTCTGCCAGCATTGCCAAGCTCTATATCAAGTCGCAAGTGGACGCGCCATTACATGCCGGTATTTATCAATTACCAGAGAACCCAACCATCGCTGAGGCGCTGCAAGTGCTCGCGCAAGGGGCTAAAGCAGCGATGGTAAAAGTGCAAATTATCGAAGGCAAAACGTCTAAAGATCTATATCAAACGCTACGTGATAATAACACTATCAAAAAAGAAGTGCTGACAGTGAATGGCGCTAATGCTAGCAATGCTAGTATCGCGCAGGCTTTAGATTTGGCAGGTATATTGCCAGACAGCGTGACCAATAGTAACGACCCTATCGTCAATCATAATCTTGAGGGTTGGTTTGCGCCTGATACTTATTATTACGGCGAGGGCACCAGCGACAAGCAGGTATTGACAGATTTGTACAAGCGTCAGCAGCAGGCATTGACCAAAGCATGGGAAAATCGTGCGCCTGACCTGCCTTATAAGAGTCCTTATGAAGCGCTGGTTATGGCCTCTATTATCGAAAAAGAAACCAGCGTGGCAGAAGAGCGTCCTTTAGTCTCTGCGGTGTTTAAAAACCGCTTGGATAAAGGCATGCGCATGCAGACCGATCCGACCATTATCTATGGCATGGGCAGCCGCTATGATGGCAATATTCGCCGTAAAGACATCGACGAAAAGACCTCGTATAACACCTATCAAATTGATGGTTTGCCGCCCACACCGATAGCCTTGCCTTCTGCGGCTTCTATCGAAGCAACCTTACATCCGGCGGATAGCGATGCGTTGTATTTTGTGGCGACAGGCAACGGTGGGCACAAATTCACCAATAGCTTGGCTGAGCACAATCAGGCGGTAAAAGAATACCTGAGCGTGATGCGTGAAAAGCGCTCGCAAACGCCGCCGTCATAAGCCAGTATGTACCGAAGAGCCACGCCCATTCTCATCAATGACATAAGGTCATAGTATGTCAGCATCTATAGCAGCCAACTTAGCATACAGCAGCCCAGCTCAAGCCACGCCTGAGATTACAGATACCGCGCCCATGCAAGGGCGCTTTATTAGCTTTGAAGGTACCGAAGGCGTTGGCAAGACCACCGCTATCGAGCAGTTATGTGCGCGACTAGAGGCGCATGGTATCGACTATCTGCGTACCCGTGAGCCGGGTGGTAGCCCGTTTGCAGAGCAGTTGCGCGCTATTTTGCTAGACCCTGATACCAAAATTAATGATGATACTGAGCTGCTACTGATGTTTGCGGCGCGCTGTGACCATCTGCAACAAGTAATTTTGCCCGCATTACAGCGTGGTAAATGGGTGATATGCGATCGATTTACCGACTCTACCATTGCCTATCAGGGCTTTGGACGTGCGCATGGTGATGAGGCGGTACGAGCCAAAATTGACAGCCTTATCGGTCAGTTTGTTACCCAGTTGCCCGAGCTGACTCTATGGTTGGATTTGCCAGTATTAGAAGGCATGGCGCGGGCGGGTAAACGTAGCGCTGCCGATCGTTTTGAGCAGCAGGCGACGGCGTTTTTTACTCGGGTGCATAAAGGTTTCAGTGTCCTTGCTGGCGAGCAGCCTGAGCGTATCCAGCGTATCGACGCCTCAGGCAGTGCTGACGAAGTAAGTGTGCGAGTATGGCAAACGGTTGCGACACGATTTCATCTTAGCTAGAGCGTGTCTTCAATTTACTCGATAGTCATCTAAATGGGCTAAAAATGGCTAAATCTTGCCAAACATCGTCAAATAGCACCCTATAAAAAAGCCCTCATAATCATTATGAGGGCTTTTTATTTGCTCGTTAGCTTTTCAGACAATAGCGTTATGGTTTATCCGCAGCCTTTTTTGCCGCATCCTTTATCTTCGCATCACTATTGGTATTGTCATGATCTGAGTCAGGTAGGCGATTAGGGTCGAGCGCACCACTTTTCATCTTCGGCGCATTACCATTACCGTTTGTACCACTATTGCTAGTAGTCGGCTTAGCAGTCTTGGATGTTGCCGTTGAATTATCAGACATCACGCCTTTATTAGAGGGGCTGTTAAAAGACTCTTTAGCTTCTATGTCCTGATTTTCATTGGTTTCAGCCTTTGTGGTTTCCTTTACAGCATCACTCTTTGCTGCCGCCGCTTTGATACTGGCATTATTAGTGCTGTTAGAGGCACTCTTGTCACTGTCTTTATCAGTCGCGACGGCTAGCTCTTGTTCTGGCGTATCAGCAATCTCTTCCACCATCTCTTTTTCTTTACGCTTTTCAGGCGCTTTAGAGTTGGCTTCAAAGCTGGCATCTGCAGCAGCGCGTGCTTGCTCTTGCTTTGGCGTGACGTCTACTGGCTTTGGCTGTACCTCATCATCAACGACCAAAGAAATCAGCTTACGATCGCGCGGTACTGATCCTTCGAATTTGTCCGTGATGACGTGCAGCTTGCCTTCTTTATCTAGCGTATAGAGCGGCACGAATTGCTTATTGTCAGCTTTATACTGCTCAAAGCTATAGCTGTCCGTAATATTGGTGATTTTAATACGGGCTTTTCTGGACAGCATACTGGCAAGCTTGGTGTAGGTGACATCTTTGCCAAACAGCCACTGTGAATGGAAGTTACCTTGCTTATCGTCGCGCTCACTTTTAACTTTTTCGTCGCTGAACTTGAGGCGATAAAGCTTACGTTCACCGAACTCATGACGGTAATGAATCTCAGACAAGGTATTCATCTCTTTATCCATACTCATGGCAAATAAATGACCAATACCAATGAGGTCAAGATGATGGTCGGCGTGATCAGAGATGGGGTTGCCAAAATAGGTGCGCAGACCACTCATACGCGCGCGCGCGATATTGGTATAGTTATTATGAGCGACGATGACATCGAAGCCTTGCTCTTTTAATGAGGTGGCGACGAGCAGGGCAATTGGGTTGGAGCCGACGATCAGGATACCGTTGGTCTCAGGCTCACGGACACCAAGCAGGTTACCTACCATTTTTGCGCCCAAGCCCTGAATCATGACCGTACCAATAATAACCAAAAATACCAATGGCACTAGCAGTTCAACGCCTTGGATATCATATTCTTGCAAGCGAATCGCAAACAGAGATGAGATAGCGGCAGCGACGATACCGCGTGGTCCAATCCAGCTAATCATTAACTTTTCATTGGTCTTTAAGTTAGAGCCAATGGACGAGGCCCATACTGATAATGGACGCGCGATGAACATCACGATAGCCAGTAATACTAGACCCGCAAAACCAACCTGCAGTAGACTTTCAAGCTCAACACGAGCCGCAAGAATGATAAATAATACTGAAACTAATAAAATGGTTAACGATTCATTAAACTCTAAAATCGTATCGCGCGGGAATTTTGGCCAGTTGGCGAGGGCAACGCCTAATACGGTGACGGTCAGTAGACCCGACTCATGCTCTAAATGGTTTGAGACTGAAAATAATACCAAAACAAAGGCAAGGGTAAAGACATTGCGCAAAAACTCAGGAATCATATGCCGACGCATGAGGAACGCCAGTACCCAAGCACCCGCCATACCTAGCGCGGTTGCAAGTACCACGATTTTGGCAAACAGTAAGATACTACTGGCTTCGCCGCCTGAGATAATATACTCGTAGACCAATACCACGGCGATAGCGCCGATGGGGTCTATGATAATGCCTTCCCATTTCAGGATATTGGAGATGGTCTTGTTGGGTCGCACACTACGCAGTAGCGGCATAATTACCGTTGGCCCCGTCACACAGACCAGTGCACCGAACAGCAACGCAATCAGTGGATCGACATCGAACAATAGATAAGTCGACAGCGCCACGATAGCAATGGTGATCAGTACCCCGACTGATACCAGCATCTGCACGACCGAGCCGTGTTGTTTGATTTCATCGAACTCTAGCGTTAGCGAGCCTTCGAATAAAATAATCGCCACCCCCAAAGAGATAAACGGGAACATCAGCTCGCCCAACACCAAGTCAGGGTCGAATACGCCGAGCACTGGGCCAACGATAATACCAATAAGTAATAAAAATAAAATGGATGGTTGCTTTAAATACCAAGCCAACCATTGGGCGGCAATGCCAATCCCAACCACGCCGGATAATAATAGGGCGGTATCCATAAATTAATCCTTTTATAATCTTGTGATGCTGTATAGCTATTAAAATAGGTCATCGTTAGCCGTCAAAAACCTTTTGTAACGGCAAATTAATAATAACCATAGCCATCATGAATCATGGATGATATATATACTATATAGTAACAAAGACAAAAGTGTCTCAAGCTAAATACACCAATGCTAGAAACACAAAAGATGGAAAATAAAGGCGATAAAAGCCAAATTGCTTGGCGTTCTGTAAATAACACCTTATTATAGCTGACTATTGTTTTCTAAATAATTTATTAGGTTTGTTATCATATCATGATTTTATTTTATATATGTCAAGGGTCTGTCTGCCGTGATAGCCACGCGCCATCGTTCTGCGCTGACACACGAGTAGGTAACGGCACTATTAATATCAATATCAAAGATTACAAAAAATGAGAAGACAGTATGACGTCATATTAAACCGGCTTATATTTGCCATCATGGTCAGGCGCTACTACATAAACTCGCAGACAAGTAGTAAACTGACCAGCAGTCAGGACTATTCCTATAAATTTAGACAAGCTTGCTATCGTTGAATTCAAATAACCTTGATATAAGGGAGCTGAATGCAGGCTATACCTTAGTATGGTTAACGAGGATGACGATGTAGCGGGTTTATATGGATTTGGCTATATCTATTATGGCGATAATAGCGATAATATTGTTGCTAACAATAATAATCACTCATATGGAGACAATATGCCTATCAATATGTTTCAAGCACAATCTACTATTCGTATGCAGCGTTGGTTACAACGCAGTACTTTGGCACTGGCTATCGGCACGGTAATGGCGACAGGTATTAATGTAGCCACTATGTCTCAGGTACAAGCAGCGGTCACCACTGCTGACTTCTCTGACTTAGTACAGCAAGTGACGCCAGCGGTGGCACGAGTCAATGTCACCAAAACGGTCAGTGAAGATGAGCTTGCCAAAGCACAAACCGCCGAGCTGTTACGTCAGTTCTTCGGAGATCGCTTACGTATTCCGGATCAAGCAGCGACGCCTGCGATTGAACACGCTTATGGCACCGCTTTTTTTGTCACCACCGATGGTTATATGTTGACCAATCACCATGTGGTTGCTGGTGCAGACAAAATCACCGTGACCCTTAATGACAGAACAGAGCTGGATGTGACCTTGGTGGGTAGCGATGAGCGCTCAGATGTGGCGGTACTCAAAGTCACAGGCAACCAGTTCCCAGCCTTACCGATTGGTGATTCAGACAGTCTAAAGGTAGGTGAGCCGGTATTGGCGATAGGGTCGCCCTTTGGTTTTGATTATTCGGCATCCGCAGGTATCGTCAGTGCCAAGTCTCGCAGCTTTTCACGTGAGACCAGCGTGCCTTTTATCCAAACTGATGTGGCATTAAATCCGGGTAACTCAGGCGGGCCATTATTTAATCAGCGCGGCGAAGTCATCGGTATCAACTCACGTATCTTTAGTGGTACGGGCGGTTATATGGGCTTGTCGTTCTCAATTCCTATTGATGCGGCGATGGATATCTACGAGCAGCTCAAAACCAATGGCGAAGTCGCACGTGCCTATATGGGTATTTATCCTCAAGACATCGATCGTAATTTAGCGGAAGCGTATAATTTAGCGCGTCCACAGGGCGCACTACTTACCCGCGTCTCACCAGACTCGCCTGCCCAAAAATCAGGTCTACAAGCAGGCGACATCATTTTGCAATACAATAATGTGCAGATTATGCGTGCTGCAGATTTATTGAACCTGATCAATCGAGCGCGACCCAATGATCCGTTCAGCGCCCAGATTCAGCGTGATGGCAAGCAAATGCTCGTAAAAGGCAAGCTCACTTATGCGCCAAATGATGTCAGGGCACAAAGCGGCTCTCAGCAAGATGATGAGGTGCAATTAGGCTTACGTCTGCGCAATTTGACCCCAGATGAGCAAGCAGAGCTGGCAGTGGACAATAAAACAGGGATATTGGTCACGACCGTTGACCCGACAGGCTTAGCCGCGCGCTCGGGCATTTTGGCGGGAGATATTATTACTAATTTTCACCAAAAGCCTATTGCCAAGGTCACTGATTTTTCTAGTGCTATCTCCTCACTTCCCAAAAAGGGTGTGGTAACGATTGAAGTCATGCGCCAAGGCATCCCTGGTATTATTGGCCTGCGTATTGAATAGTTATCATATAGTCAATCGACTATGCTTAAATGACGTATCTCGATAAGCATTGATAATTATACTTGTCTATCATAGAGCTCGACCTCTATAATGGCTGATTTTTTTATCGATTGGTTTTGATGAGTTGCTGTTGCTCAATTTAACGGTGAGCAAGTCACATTGATTTGGACGTTAATTTGGACATTGGTTTGATTGACCAACATTGATTTGATTGCGCGCCCAACGGCACAAACGACTATTCATACCTTTATATATAGCTAGGTAATTATGACTGACCACGCTTTTTATACGCTTAGCATCACTATAGCAGCAGCCTTGCTAGCGTATATCATATTGTGGTCAGGATTACAGACATTCAATGCCAATCCCACAAAACGCTTTTGGCGTATTTGGTCAAAGTTGTTGCTATATTACGCTGCCTATACCATGCCTTTTTGGGCACTGTTATTGATTATTGGGCGAGTACAACAAGTGACACCCATGCTGGCACAATTGTCACCGAATGCCGTGTTGATGGCTGTCATTGCCATGGGTCTGTATTTTTATACGGTGGTTGTGCAGCCCAATCGTTTGCGTTTGCAGCATCATGCTGTTGATTTGGGCTTAACAACTCCGCTTACGGTGGCGGTATTAGCCGATTTGCGCATTGGTTTATATAGTGGCAAGCCGCGTCATATCAGCAAGCTGGTCGCTACCATCAATGCCTTGTCAGCAGATGCGGTATTGATCACAGGTGATTGGCTCTATTATCCAAGCGCCGATTTGGTCGGGCAGTTGATGCTATTTAAAGGGGTAAATAAGCCCGTTTATACGGTCATGAGTACCTCGGATTTGCGTTATCAGTCGATCAATACTACCAAGCAAGGTCAGCCATTGTTAGAAGACACCTTGGCCAATGCTTTTGACGTACTGGATATCAACTATATCGGGCAGCAATGTACGTCGTTGCCGCTTAAATGTGCTCGAACTGGCAACGGTCGATTGATAGCAAATCAAGCAAGTTATATAAAAGGCCACCCAGATACCAGCACGCAAAAATATCTACAGGACAATCCAGTCGTGGCCATACTTTGCGGCTGGCAAGATATCCCGAAACAATTGAACGATGACGACACTTTGAATGTGCCTAATAAAGCTGTGCTGAGTGCTGAAATTGAGCAGGCAACTAAGCCTGTCATTATTCTTGCGTCACGATTTGATAGTATTAGCGACTTACCAAAATCGTTGCAACCCCGACCTTTATTGATTACCGGTGCGGCCAAAGCAATACAGAAAAACATATTAACGGCGCAAAAAAAGCAAGACATTCGTCGTATAGGTAAGCAGTCGTCATTGTTGGATAACAGTCGCATGGGTAAGCAGCGCGGCCTATACCAGCATGGTAGCGCGCAGATATTTGTCAGTAGTGGAGTGGGCACCCGAGGGTTACCTTTTCGCTGGTATCGTCCGACCATCGATGTGTTGACGATTCGTTAAAATAATTCAAAAGCATTTATCCCGCTTGCATAATTACGCTAAACTAACTATTTATCAATGTTCAATAAGCCCTAAACAGTAAGCCTTAAATAATAAGGTCTATAAGTAGCCGCCCTTGTGTCTATGTTGCATAACATTAGCGCTAAACAGCGCTTGGAATAGCGCGCAAATAGATAGGGTATATCTGGACTGAGCATTAATTGACTGATAGCGGTTAAATCAAAATATGCTACACTAGTAGGCGTTTTTATTATGATTGATAGATAGCATCGGCAATGGACAAAAATAATGTCCATGCGGATAGATATACACATGATTCTATAATGAGAATGTCACTATCATCTGTATATAAATGCCCAGTATGAACATCATGCAATAGCTACCATTGATCTGGTTATTAATGTAAAAATAGACATTGGCGATTGCAAACGATGGATCATGTGACAGCTTGAATAAAGCTAGGACAATACAACAGTAAGGCACAGTTATGAGCACAGCATATGACGAGATTAAAACCCGACTACAAGGCTCTATGGTGGCCTTGGTAACGCCCATGCATCCTGACGGCACGGTCGATTATAAACGTCTGGCCGACCTCATAGACTGGCAGATCGAGCAGGGCACCCATTGCCTCGTTGCCGTGGGCACCACTGGCGAATCAGCGACTTTGTCGATGCAAGAGCATAGCGATGTGATTCGCTACTTTGTGCAGCACGTCAAAGGCCGTGTACCAGTGATAGCGGGTACAGGCGCGAATAATACGACTGAAGCCATCAAGCTCACCCAAGATGCGGCAGATGCTGGTGCAGACTGTGCATTATTGGTCGCTCCTTACTACAATAAGCCGCCACAAGAAGGCTTGTATCAGCATTATAAAGCGATTGCCCAAGCCGTAAAGATCCCGCAGATGCTCTATAACGTACCAGGGCGTACTGTAGTTGATATCGCGCAGAATACGGTTGAGCGTTTGGCTGATATCGATAATATCGTGGCGATTAAAGACGCGACCGGCTCAGTTGCTCGTGGTGAGCAGTTGATTAAAGCGGTTGGCGACCGTATCGTTGTTCTATCTGGCGATGATGGTACGGCGCTTGATTTGATGCAGATGGGTGCCAAAGGTAATATTTCGGTAACGGCTAACGTCGCGCCAAAAGCGATGAGCGAAACGTTTTCGGCAGCGCTACGCGGCGACCTTGATACCGCCAATAAAGCGCATGATGTGATTAAACACTTACACCGTGATTTGTTTATTGAATCTAGTCCCATTCC
This sequence comes from Psychrobacter sp. TB67, assembly GCF_000511065.1. Lineage (NCBI taxonomy): Bacteria > Pseudomonadati > Pseudomonadota > Gammaproteobacteria > Moraxellales > Moraxellaceae > Psychrobacter > Psychrobacter sp. TB67. The sequence continues at coordinate 4,809 of NZ_AYYA01000026.1, read as the reverse complement.
AGCAAAATATGCGTTACATAAGATGGGTATGATAGATACTGGTATTCGTCTGCCGTTGGTATGGTTGGCAGAACAACATCATGCCACCATTGATGAAGCGTTGGTTCGTGCGAATTTACGATAAGTATTGACGATTGAATGGTTAAACACTAAGCCCTACATTATTATTAATGATTTAGGGCTTAGTGAGGCACTTAACGGTAACGATAAGTCAGTCGCCCAAATAAGCAAAAATTGCTAACTCAGAGAGATAATATGATGAAAGTATCATCAAGCCCTACCAAAACATTTCCTGCTATGATGGTTTTGATATTGGGTAGCACCTTAGTATTAAGTGGCTGTCAAATGACCAAAGGTTTTCTTGGTAAGCGCGATAATGGCAGCTTAGAATATCAAGAAAGCAAAAAGCTTGCGCCTCTAGAGCTACCGGTTGCTCAGGAGCCAGCACCTTTTGTACCGTTATACGCCACCCCAAATGCAGGTGCCAATACACTCACCTTACAGAACGAAGCGGGTAAGCAGTATCAATTACCTAAGCCGCAACGCGCTGTTGCCGTGAGCGAGTCATCAAACTAAACACTGTGTTTCCCTATTTATACCGCTGACTTTTTACTATGGTTATTCATGATCTAATAGATTAATGAATGACGTCGTACAGAGTCCAGCGGTCGCTGCGCGTTTTTACCACATAAGCTTGAACGAACAGGAACTCCATAATGCAAAAGCAACAACTGCTATATAAAGGAAAAGCCAAATCTGTCTATGAAACAGAAGACAACGATCTTTTGATTTTACACTTCCGTGATGACACCTCGGCGCTCGATGGTAAGCGTATCGAACAGTTAGCACGTAAGGGCGTGGTTAATAACCGCTTTAATGCTTTTATTATGCAAAAATTGGCTGACGCTGGTATTGAAACACATTTTGAAAAGCAGCTATCTGAAGACGAAGTATTGGTCAAGCGCCTAGATATGATTCCCGTTGAGTGCGTCGTACGTAACTTTGCAGCGGGCAGTTTGGTGCGCCGTTTAGGCCTAGAAGAAGGGCAAGCATTGACGCCGCCTACTTATGAGCTGTTTTATAAAGATGATGCGCTTGGCGATCCGATGGTTAATGAGTCACTATCGATTTCTCTTGGGTGGGCAACTCAAGCACAGCTTGCGAGCATGGAAGCGCTGACGCATCAAGTCAATGAGGTGCTAACAGCACTGTTTGCAGTTGGCGATTTAATACTGGTCGATTTCAAATTAGAGTTTGGTGTATTCCACGACCGTATCGTTTTGGGTGATGAGTTCTCACCAGATGGCTGCCGTATTTGGGACAAAAACACCAAGAAGAAATTGGATAAAGACCGTTTCCGTCAATCATTAGGCGATGTTATCGAAGCTTACGAAGAAGTGGCCAACCGTATTGGTGTGCCACTTAGCTAAGTCGTAAATGTCTAGCGCAAAACAAAAAAAACTGAGCCATGTGCTCAGTTTTTTTATGGCATTATATGAATGATGGTTCCCTAGTGAGGACTTAAACCTTCGGCTGTAGGCTAATGGTATCAACGTTTCAAATCGCTGAAATAGTCACAGTGTACCTCATGGTGTGTACTTACCATACATATTCTATCGTGATTGATGCGCTATATAGGTATCGAACTGTTTGGCTTTGCTTACTCAAAATTTTTCACTAATCTTATTTATAGCGTTTTTTCTGATGAACGATTCATCATCATTGGTTAACTTCAATAGCAAGTCTTTTGGTATGTTTTTATTATAGACGAGTCTATTTCTGACAGAGGCGTCTTTATCATCTGCCAATACCTCAAATATTTCTCTAGTTATTTTGTTTTTCATAGCAATATTCCCTCTAACGGTAGGACTGTCATCGTACGTCAACGTTTCAAGAACTTCTATTGGAACTGTTTTATTTAGAGCTACCCACTCGCGCATAGTTGGGTAGTGACGTATTATTTCAAACCACGTTTCCAATGCTGCACACTCGTTAATCGCTCTTCCATAATCTTGGGTGTGGTCACTTGTTCTGAGTAAGAGAAACTCTTCAGCTGATGTAATCATTAAAACTTACCTTCTGTAGCTCTTTCCAAATTATAAATTTATCACAAATCCTTCGTTACTGTGTTTAGTTAAGAACTCATAAAAACTGTTAAAGGTATACCCCAACGGAACCAGTTATTTTGCCCCTCAAACCTATTAACAAACCACTTAAAATAGACTAGATTTGTGGAACTACTCAAAACAGACTGCGATTTTTATCTGTTTATCAATAATACTTAATGACGAAACCCTCTTTATCCATAAGTATTGATGCTTACCACGCACTATTAATATTAGCCTTCCGACCACAGATTTATAGTCTAACTCGTATAAAAAATCAAACATAGCGCCAACATTGTCTTCAATATCTTATCTTACTTTTATGCTAATTTATTAATACTTGTTTATTAATATTTGGTCATGTCAATTAGATGATAAAAATAAGAAAAGGTTTTGCTAATGTCTACTGCTTCATCAACTGTTTTAGACCCTAGTTGGTTTACTCGACCAACCTGTGTGGTCGCCGCTGATTTGATTGGCAAAGTACTGTGTAGAAAGTTAACGGATACCGATGGCACAGTGAGAATCTTGCGCATGCGTATCTCAGAAACCGAAGCCTATATCGGTAAGGACGACCCTGCTTGTCATTCGCATGCGGGTAGCCGAACTGTGCGTACTGAAATTATGTATGCGCAAGGCGGCATGTTTTATGTCTATCTGACTTACGGTGTGCATCATATGCTCAATCTGGTCAGCGGTGGAGAAGAGTCTCCTGAGTCGGTATTAATACGGGCTGGATTTTTGACCGATGACAGTGACCACCTGATCGATGAGCAATGGCTAAGCGCAGATAAGCAACTTACTTATCCAACGCAGCTGGCAGGTCCTGGTAAGCTGACGAAGCGCTTACAAATTGACCGTGAATTGAATGGTAAACCTATTAGTGCAGAGTCAGCCGTTTGGATCGAAGATGATGGCTGTCAGCCACCGATATCTCTGCGTCCTCGTATCGGCATTGACTATGCTGGCGATGCCAAAGATTGGCTATTGCGCTATATCTGGAGCGACCATCCTTCACTGTCAAAAAAATAAAACGATGGCTGCCTTCTGGTTTTAATATAGCGGCTCTCTTGGTATAAGTTATAAGGTAAAAGATGAACGATGTATAAGTTGACGGTTTTTATTCCCGAAGCGGCATTAGAACCAGTTAAGTCTGCTTTATTTGCAGCAGGTGCTGGTACGATTGGTGATTACGAGCAGTGCTGCTGGCAAGTGCAAGGAGTGGGGCAGTTTATGCCGCTAGCAGGCAGTGCACCGCATATTGGTACGCACGATAAACTAGAAGAAGTTGATGAATGGCGAGTAGAAATGGTGGTTGCTACTGCTAATATTGCTCAAGTCATTGAAGCACTAAAGCAAGCGCATCCTTATGAGACACCCGCATATGATGTGATAAAGGTAATGGACATTTAAGTACTAGCAAAGTAATAAAGCCTGCCCAAAAAAATGGTCAGATAAACCAAGGGTTGGCTTATCTGACCGCGGCATCAATAGGTAAACGATGCCATAACTTTATTCTGAGACGTTATAAAGCAGGTTTGGCATTATTTTTCATCAGCTGCGATATATCATCTAAAACTTATCGATTAAAAGGGTGAAGATCCAATTAGTCTACGACTCTTATTGACAGGGGACTTATCAGTATTACCAGTTATTTTGGGAGTTTCCCAAACTTTGTGTAACTGCTTATAATCCACTAACTGGAGAATAAGCAATGACTACTCAATCTGACATTAAAAAACTAGCCGAGCAAATGGCTGGTAGCATGAACAGCTTTGATGACATCAAAGACTTCCAAAAGCAGCTCATGCAATCCTTTATCGATACTGCCTTAGAGGCTGAAATGGAAGACCATCTCGGCTATCCCAAGCATGAAAAGGCGGATAAACCTAATAAGCGTAACGGGCACACTAAAAAGACCGTCCGCAGTGATACAGGCGATCTTGAAATCTCTACCCCAAGAGACCGTGATAGCAGCTTTGAGCCTGTACTCGTTAGTAAGCATCAAACCCGTATCTCAGGTCTCGATGACAAGATCATATTCCTTTACGCCAAGGGTCAAACCACCACTGAGATCGTAGAGAGCATTAAAGAGCTCTACGATGTCGACATCTCAAGCTCTCTTGTCTCAAGAGTCACCGATAACATATTAGAGGACATCACCGCTTGGCAGAACCGGCCGCTGAGCAGTGTTTATCCTATCGTCTACTTAGACTGCATTGTCGTTAAAGTACGTCAAGACAAGCAGATCATCAACAAGGCTATATACCTGGCACTAGGCGTGGGACTTGATGGTAGAAAAGAGCTGCTTGGCATGTGGTTATCAGAGAATGAAGGCGCTAAGTTCTGGCTTGGTGTTCTCACTGAGCTACAAAACCGCGGGGTACAAGACATCTTAATCGCTTGTGTCGATGGTTTAAAGGGCTTCCCTGATGCCATTAACACGGTTTATCCCAATGCTCAGGTTCAGCTGTGTATCGTGCATATGGTGCGTTACTCCATGAAGTTTGTACCATGGACGGATAAGAAGGCCGTAGCGGCTGATTTAAAGGCCATCTATGGCGCTGATACGCTTGAGATGGCAGAGGCCAATCTTGAGCACTTTGATGAGGTGTGGGGCGAGAAATACCCGCACGTGGTTAAGTCTTGGCGCAATAACTGGGAGGGCTTAACGGTGTTCTTTAATTACCCTAAAGACATCAGA